>NZ_JBEYXN010000010.1:0-231047 GCF_040704625.1 Streptomyces sp. NPDC046866 | reverse complement strand
CCTCCGGGCCGACCCTGGGCGCGCACTTCCACAGCACCTCGGGCAACCGCACGGACGGCCCGTGGCCCTACACGGTCGAAGCTGACCGACGAGGCCTTGTCGTTCATGCCGTCACCGACGTACGCGTTGTAGCCGTGGTAGGTCTGGCTGGCGCCGCGGAAGTCCTTGTGCTCCCACAGGGTGATGGGGCAGGTGATGCCCTGGGCGGAGCTGACCACGTCGTTCCAGCCCCACTTGGACAGGTCGTTGAATTCGGGGTAGCGCCAGTTGCAGCCGACGCTGCCGCGGAAGGTGAACTCGCTGCCGCCGGAGTTGGCGTCGCTCCAGATCTTCCCCAGGTCCTTGTACTCCGCCTGGGCGCCCAGCTCGGCGGCCTGGGCGCGGGTCGCGAAGCAGCCTCCCTCTCCGGTGTCGACGACATAGGTGCAGAACTTCGCCGCCTTCGGGGCCGGCGCCGGTCCGGCTGCGGCCGCCGGGACGACGGAGGTCGCGGTGACGGCGAGGGCGGCCGCGCCGAGGGCGAGGGCGGTTCGGACGATGCGCATGAATGCTCCTCAAATCGGTAGGACGTGCGCTGGGAGACATGAATCGCTGTGAAGCGCGACATGACTCAACATTCCGCCGCTCGCGCCCGTCGAGAGGGCGAAGGTGCTGCTGGCACATTCCGACCGGCGGCCGCAGGGCTGCGGGCCTCCGCCCGGTTGGCCGAATCCGCGAGTCGCGTACACGGGCCCCTCCGGCGGACCTCGCCGTGGTCCCGTCACGGGTGGGACGCAGTCTCAGCGGAGTGGCCGAAGTGGCACCCATCCGGACGAACCGACCACCGGTCGGCGATTGTCCGGTTCTCAATGAACAGGGAAGGAATGCCCCACCGCTTGCAGATCGCTCCCGTTTGGCCGAAAGGCGACGCCCTGAAGGCTGTTACTCATGAGTAACCTCTGGTCCATGAGCGACATGAGCCAAGCACACGAAGCACCTGGCACCACCGGCCGGCGGCAGTCCCGCCGCACGGTCCTGAGAGCAGCCGTGGCCGGCGCCGGAGCAGTGGCGGCGGTGGGCGCGGGCGGGGCGGCCGCCGAGGCGGCCTCCGGCCCCGCCCGGCCGGTGACGTTCGTCCTGGTCCACGGCTCCGGCAGCAACTCGTACGCCTGGAACCCGGTGGCCGCCGAACTCGCCCTGCGCGGGCACCGCGTCGTGGCGGTCGACCTGCCCGGTCACGGCCACGGCGCCTCCTACCCGCTCTCCTACCAGAGCCCGCAGGACCCGGAGCGGCTGCGCACGGAGCCCTCCCCGCTGGGCAGGATCACGCTCGCGGACAACGCCGCCCACGTGACCGCCGTGGTGCGCCGGGCGCGCCGCAACGGCCCGGTCGTCCTGGTGGGCCAGAGCCTCGGCGGCGCCACCGTCAACGCGGTGGCCAACCAGGTGCCCGAGCTCCTCTCCCACCTGGTGTACGCCTCGGCGTTCTGCCCCACGCGGCACACGTCGGTGCTGGAGCTGATGATGACCCCGCAGGCGGCCACCAGCGCCCTCTTCCGGATGACCGCGGTGCCCACTCCCCCGGAGCTGGGGGTCAACCGCGTCAACTGGCGCTCCAACGACCCGGCGTTCTTCGCGGCCGTCAAGGACGCCCTCGGCGCCGACTACCCCGACGACGAGGTCCGTGCCCTGATGAACATCCTGGAGCCCGACGAGTCGGCCGCGATCTCGACCGGCGACTCCCGCGGCCTGCCGGACCGGTGGGGGCGCGTCCCGCGCACCTTCCTGAAGTTCACCGAGGACCGGGCGATCCCGCCGGTGCTCCAGGACCTGATGATCAGGGAGGCCGACGGGCTGACCCCGGGCAACCGGTTCCGCGTACGCGCCCTCGCGGCCCCGCACGCAGGACCGCGCGACCCGGGCGTGCTGGCCGGGGAGCTGGAGCTGGTCGCGCGCCTGTGCCACTGAGCGGGCGACCGGCGCGAGGGGCGGCGGGCCGGCCGGGCCCGCCGGACCGGCCGCCGCCCCGCCGTCGGCTCAGCAGCCCGGGGCCCCCGTGCCGCCCTTCTGCGGCAGACTCAGGTTGGGCGCGGAGCTCGGCCAGGTCAGTGACACCGTCTTGGTCGTCCCGTCCGGATCGAGCTGCACGATGGGGGCCGGTTTGCCGACCGGGTTGCCGTCGCTGCCGAACGAGAGCCAGCCGCTGGCCCCGGGCAGCATCTGCGCGCAGTAGAACTGGTGCAGGATGCCCGTCTCCAGGCCCGGGTTCTTCAGGCCCGCCTCGTCGTGCCGGGCTGCGCTGATCGCGGCCACGGCGGCGTCGTGGGTCAGCATCGCCTGGCCGCTGGCGAGGTCGGCGGGGTCGAAGGCGAGCGGCGGCAGCGCGCCCTCGGTGGTGGCCAGCGGCTGCTTCGTACACGGGTCGGGCCGCCCGGTGAACGCCGACCAGAACTGGTCGTAGTTGCGCTTGGCGTCCGAGCCGGGGCAGTCGGTCCCCCATTCGTCCGGGCTGGCCAGCGCCGTGTACGCCACCGTCACCCGGCCCGAGGCGACCCCCTTGAGCACCGCGTCGTCCCGGATGGCCTCCGAGGCGTCGTCGCCCACCAGGACGTGCAGCCGGGCGATGCCGCACGGCGCGCCCTGCACCCAGTTCTGCACGAAGGCCCCCAGGTCGCGGCCGCGCCCGGCGAAGTACACGACGGACGGGGCGGCCTGGCACAGGTTGGCGTGCATCAGGTTGAACTGCTGCACCAGGTAGTCCTGCCGGCCGGCGCCGGCCGGCAGGGAGCGCGGCGAGGTGTACGGCAGTACGGTCACCGTGCGGCCCGGTGCCTGGAAGCGGGTCTTGGCCTCCGCCGCCAGGGTGGCGGTGTAGTCGTCGTCGGCGACGCTGTCCGCGACGACGGCCATCGAGGTGACGGCGGGGCTCAGCCCCGCCACGTACTGGCTCGCCGCGATCACCGAGTCGGTGTTGGTCGGCGAGACGCGGAACATGTCGGGGATCGGCTTCCTGCCCGACGGGTCGGCGGGGTCCAGGTTCATGGAGTTGCCGGTGACGGTCGAGCCGATGACGGGGATGTGCAGCCGGGAGGAGATGGCCGCGGCGGCCTGGCGGGTCTGCTCGGTGCTCTGGCCGAGGCCGACGACCGCGGAGATGTGCTGGGCGTCGGCGTGCTTCTGGATGCTGTCGACCGCCTTCTGCCAGGAGGCGTACTGGCTGCCCATGTTGGCCAGGTAGAGCTTGACGCCGGGCCGGCTGCCGTACGCGGCCGTGTTGTTGGCCCGCCACACCGCGGTGACCGCGCCCTCGACGTTGTGGTACAGCGACTCGTAGGTCAGCGTGTCCACGTCGTTGACGGGCGAGAGGTTCAGCAGCAGCACCACGGAGGTGGACTCGCCCTTCACCGCGTCGTTTGCGGCGCGGACCGTCTCCTCCAGCTTGCGCATGCGGGCGGGCTCGCCCTTGGTGAAGGCCGTGCTCTCCAGGTTCACCCCCACGCACTGCAGGGGCGAGCCGGCGGCGGTCATCCCCTTCCCGCACGACAGCTCGGGCGGGAAGAGGGCCCTGTAGCCCCAGGCGCCGCCGAAGACGACGCCGGCCAGGAGCAGGACGAGGACGGTCAGGGAGGCCACCGGATGGCGGCGCCACCGGGCGAAGCGGGGAACGTGGACACCTGCGGACATGTGAACTCCTAGCGGTGCGCCCGGCCGCGCCGGCGCGGGGCGCGGAAGGGGTCAGGCGAAGAGGGCGCCCGCCTGCTGGAGGGCGCTGACGTCGAGCAGACGGGAGTTGTGCGAGAGCCGGTCGAAGCACTCTTCGATCTGGCCGTCCCACCGCCGGTTGTGTTCGGTCAGCGGATCGCCGTACAGCCAGAGCAGGGCCAGGAGTTTGGCCGTGGTGACCGCGACGACGTCCCGGCCGGCCTCCTCGATCCCGTCGAGGAGGAATGCGTACGCCTCCGGGGCGGACTGCCGGTGCACCAGGCGGCACGGGGCGGAGGCCAGGTAGTCCAGGAGGCGGACCCAGGCGCGGTGGTCCCGGTCGAAGCGGTCGGAGAGCGCCGCGGCGACGGGGGTGAAGTTGCCGAGGGAGAGCTCGTAGAACAGCTGCTGCTCGTCGCGGGCGACGATGGAGCCCCGGTGGGCGTCCGTCAGGGAGACCAGCGCCCGGGCCTGGTCGGTGAAGACCGCGTGCCACGGGTCGGGCGGCGGCGCGTCCTCGGCGGGGCCGGCCGGGGCGGCGGTCGCCGCCGACAGGGCGGTGAGGGCGCAGCGGCTCAGCCACGGGTGGAGCACGGGCGGCCGGTCGGCGTCGCCCCAGCCGACCTCCCTGATGCGGGAGGGGCGGTGGAAGAAGGTGCTGACCCACAGGTTGCGGCGCAGCAGCTCCAGGCTGCGCGGCAGATCGGCTATCCCGGGCGGTACGCGGGGGTCGTCGGCGGTGCGCATGTCCGCCAGGTAGGCCGCGGCCAGCACCACCGGCGGCGGGGCGGCCCACTGCCGGCCGGGCACGGCCAGCCCCTCCGGCAGGCTCGTCTCCAAAGCGCGCGACCACAGGGGTCTGCCGCCCGGGTCGACGGCGGCGGGCAGCGGTCTGTCGCGTTCGGCGGCGTCGAGGTCGGGCGGGGTGTTCTCGCGCTGCTCCTGGAGGGTGAGGGCGGCGCCCCAGTGGCCGCCGGTCAGGGCGTGGGCGACGGAGGGGGGCAGCGGCCCCGCCAGCGAGGTGCCGTCGTCGATGACCTCCGCGACGCGCTCCTCGGTCATCGGGTCGAGCCACACCGGATACCAGTAGTGCGCCGGGGAGGCCGGGTCGGGGCCGGCCGCGGCGCCCGGCCCCGCCGCCGTCCCGGCAGCCGTCCCCGCAGCCGCAGTCGCCCCCGGGCGGGCGCCGGCCTCGTCCTGGCGGGTCCACGCCGCCCGCGTGGCGCGGGACAGCAGGGGGATGCGGCGCTGCGGGGTCCCGGGCAGCGGGGTGGTGCGCCAGGGTTCGCACCAGCGGCTGGTCCACTCGGGCTGCCACTGGTCGCAGGCGGCCAGGACGACCAGGGGGTCGGCGGCGGCCGTCCCGCCCGGCCCGTTCTGCTCGTTGCGGATGCGCGCGGAGACCAGCGCGGACAGGAACCGGCGGCCGGCCTGGGTCTGGGCGCCGTCGACGAGGAGGACCCAGGCGTGGTCGTGCCGGCCGCGGGCCGCCTCGGCCGCGGGTATCTCGCAGGAGCAGGCCGAGCGCAGGGCCGGATGCCGCTCGGCCTGGTCCTTGACGTCGGCGAGGAAGGCCGACAGCAGCTGCGCCACCGCCGCCGTCCTCGAGGCGGAGCCGAGCCGGATCAGCGCGTCCAGGGAGCCCGCCGCCTCCGCCTCCGGAATGCCGACGTGCCAGCGCAGCGCGTCGCGCAGGCCCCACCGGGCGGTGCTCTGCAGCAGCGATCCGATCACCGGCCGGGCACCGTCGCGTACGGCGGAGACCACCTCGCGCGGACCCTGCACGAGCGGGCTGAGGACGCCCGTGGCCACGACGTCCATCGTGGCGTCCACCGCCTCCTCCACCCGCGAGGCGAAGCGGCCGCGCCGGGTGTTGCGCGTGTACTGCTGGATCAGGCCGCGTATCTGGTCGGTGGCGCGGGCCCGGTCCGGTTCCAGGTCCTCGTTCAGGGCCAGCAGCCCGAGCGCGAAGCGGTGGAAGACCGGGCTGCGGCGCAGCGTGTCCCAGCCGCGCATCATCTGGAAGGCCGCCAGGGCCGCCGCGGACACCGGGTCGAGCGGTGTCTCGTGGAAGTCGAGGTGCGCGTGCACCACCGTCGAGCCACACCCCTGGGACAGCGACCGCAGCATGCTGGTCTTGCCCGAGCGGCGCGGACCGAGCAGGGCCACCACGGGCTGCCGCTGGTCCGGGTACCGCCAGATCATGTGCCGCAGAAAGGCATCCGCCCCGTCCGCGCGGCCGAGCTCCGCCGCCCCGCTCCCCATTTCCGCCCCCCGACTCTTCATGAGACGCACGCGTCGACGACACGGAAGGTAACACCGGGAGGACGAGGAGCGACGGGAATTGCCGCCGATCCCGCCGGCTGCACCGGCCGCGCACGGGCCGGCGGCGCCGGCACGGGCAGGTCCGGTGCAGGCCTCCGCGGCACCGCCGCCGCTCTCCTGCGGATCTTCAGCCGATATTCTGCAACCGCGCCGGCCGCAGCGGAACGGGCCGGCGCGCAGCAGAGAGACCCGATGTACCGGGCCGCCGCGCGCGGCAGGAGATGGAGCCCCGATGGACGTGCAGCACTTCGAGCGGATCACCGCCTTCATCGAGGCGCGGCTCACCCCGCTGTTCGAGGAGTCGACCGGCAGCGAGCGCGGCTTCGCGATGGACGACACCTCGCGCGCGCTGCGCGCCCTGCGCAACGCGGTGCTGGAGGCCTCGGCGGTCAAGGGTCTGATCGAGAAGCGGGCGACGGCCGACGCGGCCCTGCGCCGGGTCATCGACCAGTCCGTGGAGCACCACTGGGACGTGCTGCGCGGCATCGCCCGGCAGTGGGAGGACCACGGCGACTTCCGGCGCGAGTTCAAGCGGCACGCGTGGGAGCTCGACGCGGCCCTGGCCCCGGCGGAGGGCTGAGGCCCCCGCCGAGGGCTGAGCCGGCCGCCGCCCCCGCGTCCCGGCTGCACGCCCGCACCCCGGAGCGACAATGGGGTGTGTGCCGGCCGTCGGGCCGGCGGGAGTGGACGATGAACGGCTCGGTCCCCATCGGACGTGTTGTGGGCGTGCCGCTGCGGATGCACTGGAGCGTGCCGCTGCTGGT
The DNA here is from genome assembly GCF_040704625.1 of Streptomyces sp. NPDC046866. NCBI lineage: Bacteria > Bacillati > Actinomycetota > Actinomycetes > Kitasatosporales > Streptomycetaceae > Streptomyces > Streptomyces sp. NPDC046866. The sequence continues at coordinate 224,277 of NZ_JBEYXN010000010.1, read as the reverse complement.
CGTGCTGTTCGGGTACGGGCTGGGCCGCCAGACCCTGCCCCTGTGGACCCCGGGGCGCTCCTTGGCCGTGTACACCGCCGCCGCGGCCGCGGGCGCCCTGCTGCTGCTGGGCAGCCTGCTGCTGCACGAGGCGGCGCACGCCGCGACGGCCCGCCGCAAGGACATCTCCGTGCAGGACGTCACCCTGTGGGCGCTGGGCGGGATGACGCGGATGGGCCGGCCGCAGAGCGCCGCGGTGGCGTTCGCGGTCGCGGTCAGCGGGCCGCTCACCAGCCTGGTCATCGGCGGCGCCGCCCTCGGCGCGGGTCTCGGCCTGCGCGGGCTGTCCGGCTGGGCGGCGGTGCCGGCGGCCGTCCTGGTGTGGCTGGGCTGGTCGAACCTCTTCCTGGGCGCGTTCAACCTGCTGCCGGCCGCGCCCCTCGACGGCGGGCGCGTCCTGCAGGCCCTGCTGTGGTGGCGCACCGGCGACCGGGAGCGTGCCGAGCGGGCCGCCGCGCGCAGCGGGCAGGCCGTGGGCATGCTGCTCGCGGCCGCCGGGTGGTTCTCCTTCCTGCGCGGGACGCCGGACGGGCTGTGGCTGGTCTTCGTCGGCCTGTTCATCGCGGTCGTCGCGGCCGCCGAACGCCGTACGACCGAGGTCCGCAGCGCCCTGGAGGGCGTACGGGCCTGCGATGCGATGTCCGGGCCCGTCGCCACGGGCCCCGACTGGCTGGACCTCTCCCGGTTCATCGCGGAGGTGGCCGCGGAATCCCGGCACTCGCTGGTGCCGCTGCTGGACTTCGACGGCCGTCCGAGCGGAGTCGTGGACGTGCGCCGGCTCGCCGCGGTCCCGGCGGCGCAGCGGGAGGAGCTGCGGGCCCGCGACGTGGCCGTCCCGCTGGAGCGGTACGCGGTGGCCGCGCCGGGCGATCCGCTGGCCGGGGTGCTCGACGGGCTCCGGCCGGGCAGGTCCCTGCCCGTGCTGGTGGTGGACGCGGACCGGCTGGTCGGGATCGTCACGGCGTCGGACATCGCCCGGCTGGTGCGGCGGCACGCGCTGGTCGGGGGCCGGGAGCCGGGCTGAGGGGCGGCGGGCCGCCGCCGGCGGCGCGACAATGGGGATGCGATGCCGTACGTAGCCGTGAGCGCCCTGAGCCATGCGGGGCTGATGCGCGACCACAACGAGGACAGCCTCGTGGTGGGACCGTGGACCCTGTGCGCCACCGTCACCCGCACCCCGCAGACGTTCGTGTTCCCCCTCGGCGACCCCCTCGTCGTCGCGGTCGCCGACGGGATCGGCGGGCAGCCGGCCGGCGAGGTGGCCAGCGCGCTGGTGGTACGCCAACTCGCGGCGCTCGGGCCCGCCCTGGACAGCGAGGAGGCCGTGCGGGAGGCGCTCACGCTGTGCGATCGGGCGCTGTACGCGGCCGCCGACAGCGATCCGGGGCTCACCGCCATGGGGACCACGGTCGCGGGAACCGTGGTGCTGGAGGAGTCGCTGATCTCGTTCAACGTGGGCGACAGCCGGGTGCTGGACGCCACGCGGGAGGAGCTGCGCCAGGTGAGCGTGGACGACAATCCGCCGCTCGCGCCCGGGCAGCGCACGACGTCCCTGCTCACCCAGGCCATCGGCGGCGCCCGCCGCAGCACCGGCATCACGCCGCACGTGTCGACCGAGCCGGTCGGGGCGGGGGCCCGCTACCTGGTCTGCTCGGACGGGCTGACCGACCCGGTGCCGGACGGGGAGCTGGACGAGCTGCTGCGGGTCCACGACGACGGCAGGGCCGCGTTCGAACTGTGGCGGGCCGCCATCGAGGCCGGCGGCCCGGACAACATCACCCTGGCCCTGATCCGCATCGGCGCATAGCCCCGCCTGACGCTTCGAAGCCGTGGGCCGGCACATTCAGCCTCGCCCGCGACGGCAGGATGCAGCCGGTCGGTGCGGCGCAGCCTAAGGACGGCGGCGGGGCTTGGCGCCGCCCCGGTTCGGCTTGGCGGTCGAGCCGCCGCGGGCGTTCTTCCCGGATCCGGCGCCCTTGGCGCCCTTGGCGCCCCCGCCCTTCGTTCCGCCGCGCGGGGTCTTCCCCGCGGCGGCCTTGCCCGGCTCCGGCCGCTTGCGCTGCTTCGGCTGGGCCGCGGCGGCGGCCGGCTGCGGGCCGCGGGTGCTGTTCACCGTCCGGCCGCGCACGATGCCGATGAAGTGCTCGATCAGGTCGGGGGTCGGCTCGGCCTCCACCCAGGACAGGGCCACGCGGGACACCGGGGCATCGGTGACCGTCCGGTACGTGAGGTCCTTGCGGTGGTGCAGCCGCGCCAGCGACTGCGGCACCACGAGGACGCCGATCCCTGCCGCGACGAGCTCGATCGCATCGGCGGTCGTCGCCGGCCGCTCGAACGCCGGCTTGCCCGGCAGCTCCGCCTCGTCCCACCCGAGGGTGTCGTCGAGCGGGTGCAGCACGATCTCGTCCGCGAGGTCCCCGGTGGACACTTCCTCCACCGCGGCGACGAGGTGGTCCCTGGGGACGACCACGACGGTCGTCTCGGTGTACAGCGGGATCGCGGACAGGCCGGTCCGGTCCATGGGCAGCCGGACGAACCCCGCGTCGGCACCCCCGTCACGCAGCGTTTCCGGCGCTTCGCCGGCGGACACCTGGAGGAGGGTCAACGGGACGTCGGGCAGGCGCTCGTTCCAGATCCGCACCCACTTGCTGGGCGTCACTCCGGGGACGTACGCGAGCCGGAACGAGGGAGAGCTTTCCGAGCCTGTCACCCGCCCAGGTTACCGGGCGTGGTCAGAACCAGCGCACATGCTCGATATTCTTATCGGCATGACGTCGCACAAGACCGCCCAGACCATGAAGCCCGCCACCGCGGCGAAGAAGCTGGGTGTGTACCTCGAGGCCACCCCCGCGGAGTTCCGGGAGGGTGTCGTGTCCCGCAGCGAGCTGAACGCGCTGCAGGCCGAACCGCCCCAGTGGCTTCAGGACCTGCGACGCAACGGCCCGCACCCGCGCCCCGTGGTCGCGGCCCGGCTCGGGGTCTCCATCGCCGGCCTCGCCCGCGGCGGGGTCACCGAGGCCCTGACCACCGAGCAGATCGATGCCCTGAAGCAGGACAACCCGGAGTGGCTCCAGAAGGAGCGCGCCACGCAGGCCGAGGTCCGCAAGGAAGCAGCCCGCATCAAGGAGCGCAACGCCGAGCGGGCCGAGCGCGCGGAGCGCCGCCGGCAGGACGGCTCCTGACCCGCGCCGCGTCCTGACGGCGGGACGGGCCCGCCCGGGCCTTTCCCGCCCCCCGTACGACCGGGGCACCGCATGCGCCGGGGCAAGCGCCCGCGCACCGGTGCACGTGCCCCCGTTCAGGGCGGCCCCGGCGGGATCCGCCGAATGGGCGGCCTGCCGCCTGGGCAGGCCTTCTGTGTGATCTCGCAACTCCTCGCACGGCTGCGGCGTACGGCCGAGCCCGTGTTCACGGCCGATTTCGCTTCGACAACGCAATGGGTGGCCGGGCGGTCCTGGGCCTATCCCGACGGCGGCCCGGTCAACCCCGGCGACAACAAGCTCGATCACCTCGTCGCCGATCCCTCCTACAGCCGCAGCGGAACGTTCCGCGCCACCCGCCGGCCCGACGGCAACTGGGACGCCGGGCTCCTGACCACCGAGGGCAGCGAACAGGGCTTCCTGCTGCGCGCGGAGGACACCCTCGAGGCCCGCGTCCGGCTGCCCGAGGAGCTCGGCGCCTGGCCGGCGATCTGGACCTGGCGGGACGGCGGCCAGGAGGTCGACGTCTTCGAGTACCACCCCGACAACCCGGATCTGCTGGAACTCTCCAACCACGTGCGCGGCGGCGGCTCGCACTACTTCCGCGACAGCGCGGTGCAGCCCGGCGCCTGGGTCGACCTCAAGGTGAGGTTCGGGGCCAAGTCGGTCGTCTGGTGGGTCAACGGGGCCCGCGTGTACGCCGACCGCAGCGGCGTCGGGCGGCGCTGGCGGGCCTACATCATCGTCAACCTGTCCGTGTGCGCGGGCCGCTACCACCCGGCGCCGGATCCCGACGTCTCGGAAATGTCGTACGAGGTGTCGGAGCTGCGGGTGTACCGGCCCTGACGACGGCCCGCGGATCAGGGGACGGCCCGGCGCCGGGAACGCGGTCCCGGGCCCCGGCCCGCGGGCCTCGCAGGGCTTACGAGGTCAGGATGCGCACCCTCTGGTCGCGCAGGTCGTAGCGGGCGGCGACGACCGCCAGCCGGCCGGCCGCGACCGCCCCGGCGAGGTCCGGCTCGGCCGCGAGCCGCTCGCGGGTGCGGCGGGCGTGCGCGTCGATCGTGGCGGCGACACGGGCCTCGCCGTGCGCGCCGCGGTCGATGGAAGGCCGGATCTGGTCGGCGAGGTACTGGATGTGGGCCGGGAGCCGCTCCCCGGTCTCGTCGGCGTGGACGGCGGCGCCGACCGCCCCGCAGGACTGGTGGCCCAGGACCAGCACGAGGGGTATGTGCAGTTCCAGGACCCCGTACGCGACGCTGCCGAGCACCGCCTCGTCCAGCACCTCGCCCGCCGAGCGCACGGTCAGCAGGTCGCCGAGCCCCTGGTCGAAGACGAGCTCCGGCGGCACCCGGGAGTCCACGCAGCCGAGCACGATCGCGAAGGGGTGCTGGCCCCGGGCGAGCCGGCTGCGCACGGCCGGCGACTCGTCCGGGTGCTGCTGGCGGTACGCGCGCCAGCGCCGGTTGCCCTCGGTCAGCCGGCGCAGCGCCTGTTCGGGGGTGGTGGGCCGGTCGCCGGCCTCCTCGGCGGCCGGGGGGCGCGGACCGGCCGGGGCGGCGGTGGCCGGGAAGACGGAGCCGGAGACGAGGAGGGAGCCCGCGGTCGCCGAGCCGGCGACGGCGGCGCGCAGCAGACCGCGGCGACTGGTCATGGATACGGAATCTGTCCGGGTGTTCGAATGCATCGCGGGACGGTATCCCGCATCCCCGGCCCGCCTCGGGCGGAGGGCCGGGGAATGGCGGGAAAGCGGCCGGGATCGGGCCGGAACGAGACGTCCGTCTCAGGATGCGGGCGATCGAAAGGCGGTCGCGGTCAGTCGCCCTTGCCCCGGCGGCCGAACTGCTCGTCCAGGACGGACAGCCGGCGCCAGTACTCGTCCTCGTCCATCTCGCCTGCCGCGAAGCGCCGTCCCAGGATGGCGATCGGCGAGTTCACGCCGTACGCGCCGGGCGCCGTCGCGGCCCACGGGGCGCGCGGTCCGCGGCCGCCGCGCCACACCGTGCGGCGCAGGACCGTGACGACGCCGATGGCGACGACCGCCCAGACCAGCGGGAAGAAGAGGATCCACGGGCCGGGCCCGCCGTGTGCCAGGGTGTTCATCTCGGTTCAACTCCTCGGACGTGGTTGCCTGTCACCTCCGAGCCTGGCGCTCCGAGGGTGCCCGGGTCGTCGTACGGCGGGCGGCACTGCCCGTACCCCGCGGGGAGCAGCCGCCGGCCGCGGGCACCTGGAGACGGCCCCGTGAGACGGCCCTGGGGGACGGCCACCGGCCCGGGTCAGCCCAGCCAGCCGGGGCGCACCAGCCCCGACTCGTACGCCAGCACCACCAGCTGCGCCCGGTCCCGCGCGCCCAGCTTGACCATGGTCCGGCTGACGTGCGTCTTCGCGGTCAGCGGGCTGACCACCAGGCGGCGGGCGATCTCCTCGTTGGACAGTCCCATGCCCACCAGGGCCATCACCTCCCGCTCCCGCTCGGTCAGCCGCTCCAGCCCCTGCGGCGCGCCGGGACCCCTGGAGCGCGCCGCGAACTCCGCGATGAGCCGGCGCGTCACCCCGGGCGAGAGCAGCGCGTCGCCCGCCACCACCGCCCGTACGGCGCGCAGCAGTTCCGCGGGTTCGGTGTCCTTGACGAGGAACCCGCAGGCGCCTGCGCGGATCGCCTCGAAGACGTACTCGTCGAGCTCGAAGGTGGTCAGCACGACCACCTTCACGGCGGCCAGTGCGGGGTCGCCGGTGATCTCGCGGGTGGCGGCCAGGCCGTCGCGGACGGGCATCCGGATGTCCATCAGGGCGACGTCCGGGCGCAGTTCGCGGGCCCGGCGCACCGCCTCGGCGCCGTCGGCGGCCTCGCCCGCGACCTCGATGTCCGGCTGCGCGTCCAGCAGGGCGCGGAATCCGGCCCGGACGAGCTGCTGGTCGTCGGCGAGCAGTACGCGGATCACCGTTCCTCCTCCTCGGGCGGTACGGGTGGGGCGCCGGGCTCCGGCCCGGGGAGCGGGAGCCGGGCCAGCACGCGGAAGCCGCCGTCCGGGCGGGGTCCGGCCTCGACGGTGCCGCCCTGGGCCGCCGCGCGCTCCCGCATCCCGGTCAGGCCGGTGCCGCTGCCGCCGGCGTCGCCGCCGGTGGCGGGGCCGTCGTCGTCCACCCGCAGTTCGAGCGCGGGCGGGCCCGGCGGGCGGCTGATGCGGATCCGGGCGGTCCGCGCCCCCGAGTGGCGCACGACGTTCGTCAGGGCTTCCTGGAGGATCCGGAAGGCGGCGAGGTCCGCACCCGGCGGCAGTCCGCGGCCGGCCCCCTCCCCCTCGACGCGGACCGCGAGCCCGGCCGCGGCCGCCTGTTCGACCAGTTCGGGCAGGCGGTCCAGCCCGGGCGCGGGCGCACGGGGCGCCTCGCCGGGGGCGCGCAGGGTGTCCAGGACCTGCCGGACCTCGGCGAGGGCCTCCCGGCCGGCCGCCTTGATGACGGTCAGGGCGGTGCGGGCCTGCTCGGGGTCGGTGTCGAGGAGGGCAAGCCCCACGCCCGCCTGCACGTTGATGACGGCGATGCTGTGGGCCAGTACGTCGTGCAGCTCGCGCGCGATCCGCAGCCGCTCCTCGTCCGCCCGCCGCCGCTGCGCCGCGGCCCGCTCGGCCCGGTCCCGGGCCCACTGCTCGCGGCGTACGCGCACCAGCTCGCAGGCGGCCAGCACGGCGATCGCCCAGGCCGTGACACCGGCCTCGGCGCTCCACGGCAGCGGGGCGTCGCCGGGGGGCGGCAGCCCTCGGTAGAGCCGGTGCGCGATCAGCAGGTGTCCGGCCCACAGCGCCCCGACCGCGGCCCAGGCGGCGCGGCGGTGCCCGGCGGCGACGGCGGCCAGGCAGGCCACCGCGACGGCGAGGACCACGGGGCCGTACGGGTAGCCGCCGGCAAGGTAGGCGAGGGTGACGGCGCAGACGCCGTACAGCACGGCCACCGGGTGCCGGTGGCGCAGCAGCAGGAGCGCCGGCCCGAGCAGCAGCAGGCACCGCCCGAGGGCGTCGAGCGGCTCCCGCTCCGGCTGGAGTTGCTGCGCCCAGCCGGTGCCGGCCTGCGCGAGCACCGCCACGGCCAGGGAGGACCGCCAGGGCACCGCCCGGCCCGCGCCGGCCGGGTCCGCCCAGCGCCGCTGCCGCCACCACTCCGCCATGCGGCCACGCTAGACGCCCGCGGACCCCCCGTCGTCCCCCGCCCGGGGCAACTCGGCGTACTCCCCCGGGAGTACCCGGCCGGTGCCCTCCCCCGCGGGTAGGGAAGCGGGCCCCCTGCCGGCCCCGCCCAGATTCGGGCGGAGCCCGGTGCCCCTGGGGCGCCGCCCCAGACCCCGCGCCTCACACGCCGGCGGGGCTGCATTCTGCCGGGCCGCGGCTGCGCAGGGCGCGGGGGCGGATGTGCCCGACTTTGGCTGCGCACGGTGGCGAGGGGGATTGCCGGACCCGGCTGCGAACGGTCGCGGGGTGGGGTGCGGCCCGCGCAGGGGCGGGTCAGCTGCTCGGGGCGTCCTCGGACTCCCAGCGCAGCAGGTCGCCCGGCTGGCATTCGAGCACCTCGCAGAGCGCGGCCAGCGTCGTGAAGCGCACTGCCTTGGCGCGGCCGTTCTTGAGCACCGCCAGGTTGGCGGGCGTGATCCCCACCCGGTCCGCGAGCTCGCCCACGGACATCTTCCGCCTGGCCAGCATCACGTCGATGTCGACGGCGATCGGCATCAGATCACCTCGTCCAGCTCGGCCTGCATCTGCGCCGCTTCGGCGTCCCGCGCGACGGCCTGGGCGAGCAGCATCCGCAGGACGAGCACGATGAGCGCGACCCCCAGGATGGCCAGGCCGATCCCGCCCATGATGACGGTGACGCCGGGGTCCTCCCGCTGGCCCGGCGCGTTGACGGCCGTGACCGCGAACCATGCCAGGGCGGCCGCCGTGATCGCGCCGATCACGCCGTCCACGTACCGGAAGGCGGCGTGGGAGAACACCGTCCCGCGTCGCACCATCGTCACCAGCCGCCACACGCAGACCAGTGCGACCTGGGCCGACACCATCCCCAGGATCGTGATCACGCGCAGCGGCGTCAGCGGCAGCGACCCGTCCTCGGGGTCGGTGGCCAAGGCCCACACCATCAAGGCCTGTACGAACACGGTGCCGGCCAGCACCACCGCGAGCACGGCGCGCAGCGCGCCCACTGTCAGCTTTCCCACGACCCGTCCTTCCATCGACTCACGATGGGAATCTATCGATTTTCGATAGGGCAGGCAAGGGGGTGGCGGAGCGGGCCATGTCTCCGGCCCGGACAGTGGTGCGCCGCGCCATGGGCCGCGGGCGGCCGGCCTCCCTACTGTTCGGCCATGGACAGCCAACTTGCTTCTCTGCGGGGACGCGCCGCACTGGTGACCGGCGGCGGCAGCGGCATCGGGCGGGCCTGTGCGCTCGCCTTGGCCGGGGCAGGCGCCGAGGTCCACGTGGTCGACGTCGACGCGGACTCCGCGCGGGCCGTGGCCGCCCTCGTGGGCGGGCGGGCCCACGTGGCGGACCTTTCCGACCCGGCCGCCGCCGAGCGCCTGCCCGCCGCCGTCGACGTCCTCGTCAACAGCGCCGGCCTGCAGCACGTCGCCCCGCTCGTCGACTTCCCCCCGGACCGCTTCACCCTCATCCAGCAGGTCATGGTGACCGCGCCGTTCCTGCTGATGCGCCGTACGCTCCCGCACATGTACGCGGCCGGCTGGGGCCGGGTGGTGAACATCTCCAGCGTCCACGGACTGCGCGCCAGCGCCTACAAATCGGCCTACGTGGCCGCCAAGCACGCCCTGGAGGGGCTGAGCAAGGTGGCCGCGCTGGAGGGCGCACCGTACGGGGTGACCAGCAACTGCATCAGCCCCGGCTACGTCCGCACCCCGCTGGTCGAGGCCCAGATCGGGCAGCAGGCGGCCGCCCACGGCATCAGCCCCGGCGACGTGGTGAACGACGTCCTGCTGACCCGGTCCGCGATCCGGCGGCTGATCGAGCCCGAGGAGGTGGCGGCCACCGCGCTGTGGCTGTGCGGGCCGCACACGGGGCACGTGACCGGCGCCTCGGTGTCGCTGGACGGCGGGTGGGCGGCCGCCTGACGGCCGGCCGGCGCCGCGCGTTCACCTCCGCGCCTCGAGAAATTACCTACCGACCGGTAGACATGGCGCGTGATCTTGCGGATTCTGGCCGCGTACATGCCAAAGCCCGCCACGAGGAGCGCCCCCACATGCGCAGCCACCGCCCTGCCCACCGCCCCCGTACCCGTTACCGGATCCGCAGTCTCGGCGCCGCCGCCGGCACGGCCGCCGCCACCGCGGTGCTGGTGCTCGGTCCCGCCGCCACGGCGGAGGCGGCCCCCGTCGCCCCCACCGCGACCGCTTCGGCGCCCGGCGGCAACGCCCTCCTCCTCGGCATCGACTACGCCGCCTGGAAGCGCGATGTCGCCGCCGTCATGGCCCCGGCCCGCCCGTACGTGGAGCAGCGCCTCGCCCAGTCCCCGGCCGGCGAGAAGCCCGCCATCGTGCTCGACATCGACAACTCCTCGCTGGAGACGGACTTCCACTGGTTCTGGACCGTCCCGACGCCGGCGATCGCCGAGGTCCGCGATCTGACGCAGTACGCGGACGCGCACGGCGTCGCCGTCTTCTTCGTCACCGCCCGCCCCGGGATCATCGCCTCCCTCACCGAGCGCAACCTCAAGCAGGTCGGCTACCCGGTCTCGGGGCTGTACGTACGGGACCTCCCGGACCTCTTCCAGGAGGTCAGCGCGTACAAGGCGGCCAAGCGCGCCGAGATCGAGGCCCGCGGATACACGATCATCGCCAACATCGGCAACAACCAGAGCGATCTGGTCGGCGGCCACGCCGAGCGCACCTTCAAGCTCCCGGACTACAACGGCAAGCTGTCCTGACCGCCGCCGGCCGCCTCCCCGGCTACGACTCCAGGTAGCGCAGGACGGCCAGGACGCGCCGGTTGTAGTCGGGCCCCTGCCTCAGGTCCAGCTTGTCGAAGACCGCATTCAGGTTCTTCTCGACGGCGCTCAGCGAGATGTGCAGCCGGTGCGCGATGGCCGCGTTGGTGTGCCCCTCGGCCAGGGCTTCGAGAACGCTGCGTTCGCGCGGCGTGAGGCGGGCCAGCGGGTCCGCGTGGGTGGTGCGCACCAGCAGGCGGCGCACCACCTCGGGGTCGACGGCCGTGCCGCCGGCCCGGACCCGCTCCAGGGCGTCGAGGAACTCGTCGACCTGCGCGACGCGGTCCTTGAGCAGGTAGCCGACCCGGTCCGCGCCGGCGGCCAGCAGCCGGGCCGCGTACGTGTGCTCGATGTGCTGGGAGAGCAGCAGGACGCCGACGCGGGGCCAGCGCTCGCGGATCTCCAGGGCCGCCCGCAGCCCCTCGTCGGTGTGGGTCGGGGGCATCCGGATGTCCAGCACGACGACGTCCGGCTGCCGCTCCCCCATCTCCTCCAGCAGGGACACCGCGTCCGCGCATGCCGCCGGGACTTCGTGCCCTTCCTCGACGAGCAGTCGGACGAGGCCCTCCCGGAGCAGGGCCGAGTCCTCGGCGATCATCACGCGCACGGCAGCTCCGCGGTCACGGTGGTCGGTCCCCCCGGGGGGCTGTCGATGTGCAGGCTGCCGTCCAGCGCGGCCACCCGGCTGCGCAGGCCGCCGAGGCCGCTGCCCGCGGGGTCGGCGCCGCCGCTCCCGTCGTCCTCGATGCGGACGGTCAGGACGCCGCCGCTGCGGACGACCCGTACGGCGACGGCGGAGGCCCCGGAGTGCTTGGCCGCGTTCGTCACGGACTCCGAGACCACGAAGTAGGCCGCTGTGGCGACGGGTGGGGGCAGCGCGCGGCCACCGGTCTCGAACTCGGTGCGCACCGGGATGGCGCAGCGTGCGGCCACGCCGCCCAGCGCCTCCTCCAGGCCCAGGCTGTCCAGGGCGGCCGGGTAGACCCGCCAGGCCACCTCGCGCAGCTCCGTCAGGAGTTCCCGGGATTCCCGGTGCGCCTGGCGCAGCAGGGTTTCGGCCTGCTGCGGATCCCGGTCGCGGCCCCGGCGGGCCCGGCCGAGCAGCATGCCGAGGGCGACGAGGCGCTGCTGGATCCCGTCGTGCAGATCGCGCTCGATGCGCCGGCGCTCGGCGTCGACCGCGTGGACCACCGCCGCGCGGCTGGTGGCGAGTTCGTCGATGCGCCGCCGCAGGAGCTCCCGCTCGGACGGGCCGAAGCAGGCCCGGGCGAGGCGGGCGTCGAAGGCGGCGAGCGAGTACAGGCCCTGGAGGTCGAGGAAGAGCAGGACGCCGCCGAGGAGGCACTGCATCAGCAGCTCGTCCCAGGGGAGGGTGCCCTGCGCCAGCGAGCGCAGCAGCAGGGCGGCCAGGGCGGCGCCGAAGCCGAGGAGCCCGATCACGACGCCGCACAGCAGGCCCGCGTGGCTTCGGGCGGCCAGGTAGCGCAGGATCTTGCGGTCCGAGGCGGTGTAGTGGTCGGGGAAGCGGTCGCCGAAGAACGCCGACCTGCGGGACCGTTCGAGGGCGGTGAGCCGGCGGGCGCCCGCCATGAGGGGGCGCAGGGCGTGGGGGCGGGTGGCCGGCCAGAGCAGGAAGGGGCCGAGTGCGGCGCCCGCGAGCAGCAGGTGGGCCACGCCGAGCAGGGCCGTGGCGCAGCCGATCAGGGTGCCCAGGGCGCGGCGCAGGCGTGCCGAGGCTGCGGAGCGGGAGGGTGCGGTGGGGGCGACCGGGCCGGCCGGCGTCGCCGACGCCCCGCCGGGTGTCCCGTACGACGTCTCGTCCGACGTCCCGCCCGCCTTCACCGGGCCGAGCCTAGTTCGCCCGTACGGCATGGACAAGATCGACCGCATCAGCGCCGGCGTGACGAACGGCGGTGCTGGGCCGGGGACTTCCCGCGGTCCCGCAGCCGCACCCACGCGTACGCCGCGAGGGCCGCGGCGACCACGGCGAGCACGGCCTTGGACAGGATCCCGACGTAGGTGCCCACCACCTCCCACTGCTCCCCCAGCCAGTAGCCGGCCAGGACGAGGACGGAGTTCCACAGGAGGCTGCCGAGGGTGGTCAGCATGACGAAGAGGGGCAGGGGCATGCGTTCCACCCCGGCGGGGACGGAGACGAGGCTGCGGAAGACGGGCACCATGCGGCCCAGGAACACCGCCTTGGTGCCGTGGCGGGCGAACCAGGCCTCGGTGCGCTCGAGGTCGGAGGCCTTCACCAGCGGCAGCCTCGCCCAGAGCGCGTGCATGCGCTCGCGGCCGAACAGCATGCCGGTCCAGTACAGGACGACGGCCCCCGCGACGGAGCCGAGAGTGGTCCAGAACAGGGCCGAGGCGAGGGTCAGGACGCCCTGGCCCGCGGCGAAGCCGGTGAGCGGCAGGATCACCTCGCTCGGCAGGGGCGGGAACAGGTTCTCCAGCGCGATGGCGAGGCCGGCTCCGGCCCCGCCGAGGGTGTCCACGAGCCCGGCGGCCCAGCCGGCGATGCCGTCCGCGGGCTGCTCCGGGAGCGGTGCCGCCACGGCAGCGGACCACCGCGACAGCGAGGACACCGACGACAGGGGAACGGGGTGCATGCGCGTCTCCAAAGGGGCGGGATGACCGTCCGGGGCGGCTGCCCCGGACTCCCTCCACGCTAGAAACCGCAGCTCAGAGGCGGTATGGGGGTTCCCGTCCGGCAGGGTGGTGCTCCCCGCACCCCGTACCCTGCGGGAATCCGCACCTGCGGACAGGGCACCCGCCCGCGTTCGGCTCAGTCGAGCAGGGCCGCGAGGCGCCGGGCGAAGTCCCGCGGCGCCTCGACGGCTCCGAGGTGCCCGCCGGGGAACTCGGCCAAGGGGCGGCCCAGGAGATCCGCGAGGCGGGCGGCGGGGCCGTACAGCGGCAGTTGGCGGCGCGAGTCGCGCCCCGCGGCCGGCACGAGCTTGCCGGCGGCCGCGCGGAGGGCGGGCAGGTCCGGGAGGCTCGACGAGAACGGGCACAGGACGTGCTCCAGGAAGACCGGCATGTTGGCGTGCATCCGGTGCGCCATCGCCCGGACCTCCGGGGGAAGTCCGGCGAGTTCGGGCTCGGCGGGCTCGGCCGGTTCGGCGGGCTCGGCGGGCTCGGCGGGCCGCTTCCCCTCTTCTGCGCGGCCGGCGCCCGGCTCGTGTCCGGCGTCGAGGCCCTCGCTGAACCGGGCCATGGCCGCGGCGACGCCCTCCGCCCGGGCGGTGTCGCGTACGTCGGCGAAGAGCGCGCGGTGCGGGGCCGGGTCGTCCAGGAGCTCCAGGAGCGGCGGCTCGTGGGCGACGAGGCGGCGCACCCGCTCGGGGTGCCGGGCCAGCAGCTCCACCGCGGTGACGGCACCGGAGCTGCAGCCCATGACGAACGCCTCTTCGCCGGGCGAGAGGTGGTCGAGGAGCCGGCGGGCGTCATCGCCCCAGACCCGCACCTCCTGGTCGGCGAGCGGGCCGTCGAGCCGGCTGCGGGACATGCAGCGCTGGTCGTAGGAGACCACGGTGTAGCGGTCGGCGAGTTCCGCGGCCAGGGCCGCGTACATCCCGGCGTCGCCCGCGCCGCCGGGTATGAGCAGCAGGAGCGGTCCACTGCCCTGGCTCTCGTAGTAGAGGGTGGCACCGGGCACGTCGAGGGTTCCGGCGGTCTGCGTGTAGGTCACGTGTTTCACTACTCCCCGTTGAAGGCCCCTGAAGGCCAGTTCTCCAGCAGCTGGTGCAGGGCGTCGAGCGAGCGGGCCCAGGACTGCGCCACGGGGCGCGCGTACCCGAACCCGCCCGCGAGTTCGAGGTGGACGTAGCCGTGGAACGTGCTGCGCAGCAGGCGGCCCGCATCGGTGAGGTCCGGCTCGGCCAGGCCGTAGGCACGCAGCATGCCGTAGGTCAGCTCGACGCTGCGGCGGAAGCCGGCGGAGTCGGCGACCTCCTCCGGGGCGAGCTGCATCTGCGTGGCCGCGTAGCGGCCCGGGTGGGCGAGGGCGTAGTCGCGGTAGGCGTCGGCGAACGCGACGAGCGCGTCCTTGCCGGCGCGGCCCGCTACCGCGGCGGCGATGCGCTCGGTCATCTCCTCGGACGCCAGCAGGGCGATCCGGACGCGCAGCTCGCGCAGGTTCCGCACGTGCGAGTACAGGCTCGCGTCCTTGACGCCGAAGTGGCGTGCGAGCGCCGAGACGGTGACCTTGTCCAGGCCCACCTCGTCCGCCATGGCCGCGGCGGCCTCCGCCAGCCGGGCCACGGTGATCCCTGCGCGCACCATGCGGCCGCCCCCTTCCCACTTCCTAGGATCCCTAGGTTTTAACCTAGCACACCAAGCACACACCCCTCCGCCTCGGCGGGCGGCGGCTAAACTTGCGGCCGCCCACGAAAGGGAGTCGCGATGAGTCGGCCCGAGTCCGCAACGGCAGCGGACAACGAGAGCTGGAAGGGCAAGGGCGTCGCCCTGCGCGCCTTCTTCTACATCTTCGGCACGCACCTTTTCGCCGGATTCGTCTGGCTGCTGTTCTACCTGGGCGGTCACGCCCAGAAGTGAGCCCTGTGCTCCTTGCCCCCGGCAGCAGCTGGGCCATCCGCGTCACAGCGCGCAGGAACGGGGGTGAGAGGGGCGGCGAGGCTGGAATGGATCCCGGTGGCCCGGTCCCCCCGGTCCGCGGGGCCGGTGCGCAGGGGCCGGTCCTGCTCTGTGCGAGGGAGTCTGCTGGATGGTCGGGAAACTCGAGGACACCGTCGCCCTGGTGACCGGGGCGTCCAGCGGCATCGGACGCGCCACGGCCCTGGGACTCGCGCGCGAGGGCGCCGCGGTGGCGCTGGTGGGGCGGCGCGAGGACCGGCTGATGGACCTGGCGGCCGAGATCGACGGCGCGGGCGGCACGAGCCTGGTCGTGGCGGTCGACGTCGGCGACGAGACGGGCGCGGCCGAGGCGGTGCGCCGCACCGTCGAGGCGCTCGGGCGGCTGGACACCCTGGTGAACAACGCGGGCCTGATGCTGCTCGGCCCGGCTCCGGGGGCGGATCTGGCGGACTGGCGGCGCATGGTCGACACCAACCTCATGGGCCTGATGTTCTGCACGCACGCGGCGGTGCCGCACCTGGTCAAGGCCGCTGCGGCCGGGCCGCGGCAGGTCGCCGACGTGGTCAACGTCGGCTCGCTGTCGGGCCGGGCGGCCTACGGCATGTCCGCGGTGTACTGCGCCACCAAGTTCGCCGTCGGCGCCTTCAGCGAGGCGCTGCGCCAGGAGCTGGCGCTGCAGCACGTGCGCGTGTCCGTGGTGGAGCCGGGAAGCGTCGACACCGAGCTGCGCGGCCACAACCCGCAGGCGGTGCAGGAGCTGCTCGCCTCGCACCTCGGCAGGATCGAGCGCCTCGGCAGCGAGGACGTCGCCGAGGCGATCGGCTACATCGTGACCCGCCCCCGGCACGTCGCCGTGGCCGAGCTGCTGATCCGCCCGACCGAACAGGTCTGACGCCCCCGGCAGGGCCCCCGCCCTGGCCCCGCCCTCCCCCGCTACGGGGCCGGCCGCAGCGGCGGGGTGGGCAGCGGGTTGCCGTCGCGGGCGGCGGCGGTCATCACCAGCAGGGCGTCGGTCCAGCCGAGCGGGGCCACGGAGGAAGGGTAGCCGGACCCGTTGACGGTTTCGGGGAGTTCGCCGAGGCCGTTGCGCTTCGACAGCACCCAGTCCAGCACCCGGTCCGCCTTCGCCGTGTCGGCGCTGCCGCCCAGGTGCGCCCAGGCCAGCGCGAAGAAGGTGGTGCTGGCGGTCCAGGCGTACGAACCCCAGCTGAAGCCGGGGTCGTTGCCGGGCGAGAGCCCACCGTTCGGCAGCAGCAGCGCCTGGTACGTGGAGTCCAGCGCGGCCCGCAGCCCTGCCGGGGCGGGGTTGAACGGGGGCGCCATGAACGCGGCCGCGCTGTCGCGGCCGTGGGCCCCGTCTGCGGTGCGCGGATAGCCGCGCGGGGCGAAGGCGGCGGCGATCCCGCCGGCGAGCTTCCGGGCCGCCGCGGCCCAGCGGTCCGCGTCCTCGGTGCGGCCGAGGCCGGCGGCGAGGTCGGCGGCCGCGTCGAGACCGGCGAGCAGCGGTGCGGCGGTGCCGATGTTGGGGGCGTCGGTGGGCAGTTCCCAGTAGTCCGGGGAGGCCGGCGGCAGTCCGTCCGCGGTGAGGGAGCCGGCGGCGCGGTCGGCCGCCCTGGCGACCATGGGGTAGAGCGCGCGCAGCCGTTCGTCCCGGTCGGCGCCGGGTGCCTGGCGGTACCACTGCCAGGTGGCCCAGGGCACCCAGCCGTTGCCGTCGAGCTGCCACGCCCGGTTGTCGGGGGGGCCGCTGCCGTCGAGTTTCGTACGGGCTTCCCAGGTCCCGTCGGCGCGCTGCGTGGCGGCGTCGTACGCGAGGATGCGGTACGCCTCCTCGTCGTGGCCGGTGGCCGCGAAGGCCACCGCGGCGAAGGCGCCGTCCCGCGGCCAGGAGTACTCCCAGGCGGGCGACCAGCCTGCGGCGAAGGCCCCGTTGGGGCGCAGCAGGGCCCGCATCGACAGCAGCGCCCGCTGGACGGCGGCCCGCCGGACCGGGTCCGTACCGGGTACGCGGCCTGCGGCCAGCCAGGCGCGGCTCTCCTCGATCCGGGCGAGGGCGCCGGGGTCGTCGGCGGGGACGACGGCCGAAGCGGAGGCACCGGGGGGCAGGTAGCGCCAGCGGCCGGACGGCAGGCGCAGGACGTTGCTGCCGTCGACGTACGAGGCGCCGACCGCGAAGGAGGGCGCGACGGCCTCGACGGCGGTGCCGTTGGTGAGCAGCCCGGCGGTGCGGGCGGCGAGGGCGGTGGCGGGCACGTAGCACGGTTCGCTCTCGCCGCAGCGCGCGCTGCCGGCCGGGTTGACGTGGAAGGCGAGCCGGTTGGTCTCGGCGTGCCAGCCGCCCCAGTACGCCCTGTCGTAGTTCCAGCTGGTCAGGGAGGCGGGGACGGGGTTCTTCGTGCCGTACCAGGCGATCGCCTTGTTCTCGGTGGTGGTGGCCTGGAGGTGGAGGTAGTAGGAGGCGCCGGGGGTGACGTCGGCGGTCAGCGGGAATTCCAGCCAGCCCGCTCCGGCCCCGCCGAGGGAGGCCAGAGTGAGGGTCCGGGTGGCGAGGGCGGTCGCGGGGTCGGCCTTGTCACGGCGGATCTGCGCGGTCACGGTGCCGGTGGCGGCGGCGCTGGCGAGGTAGACGCTGATGCGGGAGATGCGGCTGCTGCCGACGGTGAACTCCTGCGCGGCCGCGTTGTTCGCGGACCTCACGCTGAACAGGGCGGTCCCGTGCTGGGACTGGCCGTCGTACGGGGCGGCCGCTCCGGGGGCGGCGGGGGCGGCCACGGCGGCTGCGGCGGGGGCGGGCGGTGCGGCGGGTACGCCGGGCGCGGCGGGCGGCGCCAGCAGCGTCGCGGACAGCACACCGGGGAGCAGGGCGGGGAGCACGGCAGGGAGCACGCCCGTCGGGTACGGCATGTGGTGCGGCCCTTCCTCTGGCGGGGAGTGGGCTCCCCACTGTGCCTGCCGCGTACCCCGCCGGGGCGCCGGGCGGGCGTGTCCCACCCGCGGGGGGTGGTGATTCCATCCGATGGTGTGACACCACGCCGTCAGGAAAGGCTGCGCGCCGACCCGTTCGGGCGGCCCGGCGGCGTGCAGCAGGCGCTCGGCGACGCCGCGCAGGTGGCCGAGGACCTCGGGGTTCGACACCGAGGCCGGCCGGGGTCCGGGCGACCCGGCCGCACCCGGACCCCGCAGGCGGCGCGGCCGGACCTGATCCGGCTCGGCCGCCGCGGTACCGCCTCATCGCGTGCGCGGCCGTCGCCGTGCCCTGCCCGTCGCGGGCGACGACGTGCCCCAGACCATCGCGTCGGTGTCCTCCTCTGGCGTCGACCCGACAGGCGACGTGGTATCGGGGCGGCGGGCCGGCTACGTCGAGCACCCCGGCCACGGGGCTCGAACGCCACGATCAGGGGCGCGCGCTGACGCCGTGGCCGCGCGGCCCGCGCAGGCCGCCGAGCTTGTCGGGGTTGACCTGGAAGCGGAGGTTGCGCAGGAGGCCGTCCTCGATGTCGAAGGTGAGGGCGCCGACGGGCTCGCCGCCCTGGAGGTAGAGGACGCCCAGCTCGCCGTTGACGACGGCGGTCTCGGCGGTGGTGCCGGCCGTCTGGGGCTTGGTCTGCACGCCCAGCAGCCAGCGGGCGACGTTGGAGGCGCCGTGGAGCGGACGGCGCGCGGCCGTGACCTTGCCTCCGCCGTCGGACCAGGCGGTGACCTCGGGGGCGAGCAGTTCCATCACGGCGTTCAGGTCGCCGCCCGCGCAGGCGCGCAGGAAGCGGGCGGTGATCTCCTCGCGCTGCGCCGGGTCGGTGTCGAACCGCGGGCGGCGGGCCCGGACGTGGTGGCGGGCGCGGTGCGCGATCTGCCGGACCGTCGCCTCCGGCCGGTCCAGGACCTCGCCGACCTCGGCATGGGAGTAGCCGAAGACCTCGCGCAGGACGAAGACGGCACGCTCGACGGGGGTGAGCGTCTCCAGGACGACGAGCACGGCGGTCGAGACGCTGTCCGCCCGTTCGGCACCCTCGGCGACGTCGGGGGCGGTGAGGAGGGGTTCGGGCAGCCACGGCCCCACGTACTCCTCGCGGGTGGCCCGTGCCGAGGTGAGGCGGTCCAGGGCCAGGCGGGTGACGGTCCGCACGAGGTAGGCCTTGGGGTGGCGGACCTCGGACCGGTCTTCCTTGCTCCAGGCCAGCCAGGCGTCCTGGAGGACGTCCTCGGCGTCGCTGACGGTGCCCGTCATCCGGTAGGCGGTGGCGAACAGCAGCCGCCGGTGCGCGAGGAAGGGATCGTCCTGCGGTGCGGTGTCGCTGGTGATCATCGACGTATCGTGCCTGCCGGGTCGGGCCGATCACAAGGACGGGGCGCCGGCCCCACTCGCTGCAGACCGACGCCGGCCGATCAAAGGATGCCGCCTCCGAGGGGTCGTACGGGTGGAACGGCGGCCGCGGCGCCCGGTGCGCTGGCGGCCGGGGGCGCGGTGGACTGTCATGGACTGCGGCGGCCCCGCCGCAGCCCCCTCGCCGCGCCCCGTCCGCCGCGACCCCGTCCGCCGCCCACCGACCGGCCGCCCGGTGGGCGGAGGCAGGAGAAGCGAACGAACATGAACGAAGGCTCACGCATCGACGTGCACCAGCACGTCATCCCGCCGGAGCGCAGCCGCGCGATCGCCGACCGCGCCGCCGCCCTCGGCTGGCCGGTGCCCGCCTGGGACACCCAGGGCGCGCTCGCGATGATGGACCGCCGCTCGATCGCCACCGGCGTCCTCTCGTACGCCGCACCGCTCGCGGGCCCCGACGACCGGGCGGGAGCCCGCGCCGCGGCCCGGGACGTCAACGAGTTCACCGCCGAGCTGGTCAAGGACCGGCCCGACCGGTTCGGCCACTTCGCCGTCCTTCCCCTGCCGGACGTGGACGGGGCGCTGGCCGAGGCCGTCCACGCCCTGGACGAGCTGGGCGCCGACGGGGTGATGGTCCTGTCCAACGCCCACGGACGCTATCTCGGCGAACCGGATTTCGAGCCGCTCTGGGCCGAGCTGGACGCGCGTGCGGCGGTGGTCCTCGTCCACCCCACCGCACCGCCGGGCGCGACGGTCCCCGGCCTGCCCAGCCCGCTGGTGGACTTCCCGTACGACACCGCCCGCACGGCCCTGCACCTGGCGGTCGCCGGTGTCCCGGGCCGGTACCCCCGGCTGAAGCTGATCCTCCCCCATGCGGGCGGCTTCCTGCCGTACGCCGCCCACCGCTTCGCGGCCGCCGCCCGGCTGCGTCCGGGCACCACTGCGGAGGACCTCCTGGCCGAGCTGCGGCGCTTCTACTTCGACACGGCCTTCTGCGCGGGTCCTGCCTCGCTGCCCTCGCTCCTCGCCTTCGCCGCGCCCGGTCACCTCCTGTACGGCAGCGACTTCCCCATGGTTCCCGAGGAGTGGTGCAGCGGCTTCGACGACGGGTTGGACGGCTATCCGCACTGGGGGGACGGCCAGCTCCACGCCGTCCACCGCGGCAACGCCGAACTCCTCATCCCCCGTCTGGCCCGGCACTGAAGCCGCCCGGACGGCCCTCGGCGGCCGCTTGGGCTGGTGGCCCGTCAGCAGCCGTGCGGCGCGGTGGGCCCTGGTCGCCGTGCTGGGGGCGGACAGCGGGCACGAGGGCCGCGGGGTCCACCGCACCGGCGCCTGGGACGGGCCCTGCTCCCGGCCCGGCGGTGGGACGTCGGGCCGCCGGTGCCGCGGGGCGGGCGCGGTCAGGCGTGTCGGCGGTGGGTGCGCCGCGCGGGGCCAGGAGCGACCGGACGCGGTCCGGTCCGCGTAGGCCTGGGGGAACGCCCGGCTCGACTGCAGGGTCGCGGTGATCTTCGCACAGCGCGCTCCGGCCGGGCGTGCCGTACCGGCAGCCGGTCCGGCCGGGCGGATAGTGGGGAGGTGTGAGCAACGGTGCAGAGGATCGAGAGCGGCAGGCCGGAGGCGGGACCTGGTCCGGGGCGGACGGGGCGCAGGCCTTCGCGGCGGTGGAGGCGGCCACGGACTGGCTGCTGGGCTACCCCTTCGTGTTCGCGGCGCTGACCCGCCGGGCCCCCGGGATCGCACGGACCGCCGGGACAGCCGGGGCCGCCGGGGCCGCGACCCTGGTGGACTACGGGTGCGGGCCGGGCCGGGTGGCCGACCGGGCGGCGCGCGTGCTCGGCGCGCGGGTGGTGGGGGTGGACACCTCCCCCGAGATGCTGGCGCTGGCCCGTTCCGGTGCGCCCGCGGTGGCCGAGTACCACCTCGTGCGGGACGGCCGGGTGACCGGGCTGCCGGACGAGTGCGCCGACGCGGTGATGTGCAACCACGTCCTGGCCTCCCTGCCGACGCAGGAGGCGGTGCTCGCGGTGTTCACCGAGATCCGGCGGCTGCTGCGGCCCGGGGGGCCGCTGGTGCTGCTGACGACCGACCCGGACTGCGCGGGCCTGGAGTACGTGTCCCTGCGCATCGGCGGCACGGGCGGTGCGGCGCTCCGGCCGGGTGGGGAGCTGACCGTACGGCTGCGGCGCACCGACGGCTCCTGGCAGGAGGTGCACAACCACGCCTGGCCCGTGAGCGTGCTGCCGGAGCTGCTGGAGCACTCGGGCTTCCGGGCGGTGGTCCAGGAGCGGCCGACGGTCGACGAGGCGGTCGCCCTCGCCGACCCGGCCCTCGTGGCGGCGTACGCCTGGACCGCCGAGCGGGCCCGGCCCCCGCTGGTGGTCACCACCGCCCTGGCGGGGTGACCCGCCGGCGGGGCCGGCAAAACTTGAGGATTGTTCACTTTCCATTGACAGGACGGGCTCCCGGGGCCAACAGTGCGGTCAGTACCGCGCTCCGACCGCACGCGCGCGCCGCCCCGCCGCGTCGGCGCCGCGCACCCCCGCGAACGAAGTGAGCCCGTATGACTGCGCCCGTCCCCGCGCCGCTGCCCGCCTTCCCCGCCGACTTCCTGTGGGGCGTCTCCGCCTCCGCGTTCCAGATCGAGGGCTCGCCGGCGGCCGACGGCCGCGGGCCGTCGTCCTGGGACGCCTTCACCGCGGAACCGGGCAGGATCAAGGACGGCTCGCGCGCCGAGGTGGCCACGGACCACTACCGCCGCTACCGCGAGGACGTGGAGCTGATGGCCGGACTCGGCGTCGGCGCCTACCGGTTCTCCCTCTCCTGGTCGCGGGTCCTGCCGGAGGGCCGGGGCCGGGTCAACCCGCAGGGGCTGGACTTCTACGACCGGCTCGTCGACGCGCTGTGCGCCCGCGGGATCGCCCCGGTGCCCACCCTCTTCCACTGGGACACCCCGCTCGCCCTGGAGGAGCGCGGCGGCTGGCTCTCCCGGGACACCGCCGGGTACTTCGCCGAGTACGCCGCCGTGGTGGCGGGGCGGCTCGCCGACCGCATCCCGATGTGGATCACCATCAACGAGCCCGCGGAGGTCACCCTCCTCGGCTACGGGCTCGGCGAACACGCCCCGGGCAGGAGCCTCGTCTTCGACGCGCTGCCCGCGGCCCACCACCAACTACTCGCCCACGGCCTGGGAGTCCAGGCCCTGAGGGCCGCGGGTGCCCGCCGGATCGGCATCGCCGCCTCGCACAGCCCGGTGTGGACCGCCGGCGACAGCGAGGCCGACCGGGGCGCCGCCGAGCTGTACGACCTGCTCACCAACCGCCTGTTCGCCGATCCGGTCCTCACCGGCGCCTACCCGGACGAAGGGCTGGCCGCCCTGCTGCCCGGCCCGGTGGACGAGGACCTGCGGACGATCTCCGCCCCGCTGGACTGGTACGGGATCAACTACTACAACCCCATGCTCGTCGGCGCCCCGGATCCGGCCGGCGCCGCTGCGGGCGGCGCCTTCGGCGGGATCGAGCTGCCGGCCGGCCTGCCGTTCGCGATCCGGGAGATCGAGGCGCGCGAACGGACCGACTTCGGCTGGCCGGTGGTGCCGGACGGACTGCGCGAACTGCTCGTGGGCATGCACCGGCGCTACGGCGACCGGCTGCCGCCGGTGTACATCACCGAGAACGGCTGCTCGTACGGCGACGGGCCCGATCCCGCGACGGGCCGCATCGCGGACACGCGGCGGATCGCGTACCACGACGGCCATCTGCGGGCCCTGCACCGGGCGATGGAGGAGGGCGTCGACGTCCGCGGCTACTTCATCTGGTCCATCCTGGACAACTTCGAGTGGGCGGAGGGCTACCGGCAGCGGTTCGGGCTGGTCCACGTCGACTACGAGACGCTGGCCCGGACGCCCAAGGAGTCCTACGCCTGGTACCGCGGCGTGATCAAGAGCGGCGGATGACCGCCGACCGCCCGGCGGAGCCGCTGGCCGGCGGCGGCTCAGGCTGCGACGGCTCAGGCTGCGGCGACGCCGGGGGCCGGGCGGTCGGGGGCCGGGCGGTCGGGGCCGCCTGGGTGGGCGCGCTGGCCCTGGCCAACCTCGGCGTGTGGGTGGGCTGGTTCGGGCCGCTGCAACTGCTGCTCGCCCGGCAGGCGGAGCTCCTCGCCCCCGACCACAAGGCCTCGGTCCTCGCCCTGGTGACGGGGGCGGGAGCGGCCGTGTCGATGGTGTCCAACCCGGTCTTCGGCGCGCTCTCCGACCGCACGACCGCGCGGGCCGGCCGCCGGATCCCGTGGGTGGCCGGCGGGGTCGCGGGCGGCGCGGCCGGGCTGCTGCTCCTGGGGCGGGCTTCGAGCACCGCGGCGGTGACGGCGGGCTGGTGCCTGGTGCAACTGGCCCTGAACGCCGCCTTCGCCGCGCTGACGGCGGCCGTGCCCGACCAGGTGCCCGTGCGGCAGCGCGGCCTGGTCGGCGGCTGGCTCGGCGTGTCCCAGGTGGCCGGCATCCTGCTCGGCACGGCGCTGGCCGCCGGCGCGGGCACGGTCGCGGCCGGCTACGCGGCATGCGCCGCCTCCGCGGTCCTGTGCGCCCTCCCGTACCTGCTGATGCGGCGCGACACCCGCCTGGCCCCTGCGGACCGGCCCGCGTTCCGGCTGCGGGACATCCCGGCCGGCCTCCGGATCGACCCGCGCCGCAACCCCGACTTCGGCTGGGCCTGGCTGACCCGGTTCCTGATGAACCTCTCGTACTCGGTGAGCACGATGTACCTGCTGTACTACCTCACCGACGCCGTGCACTACCGGGGCGACGCCGACGAGGGCGTGCTGGTCCTGACGGCCCTCAACGCCTGCACCCTCCTCGCCACGGTGGTCCTCGGCGGGATCCGCTCCGACCGCACGGGCCGGCGGAAGGCGTACGTCATCGGCTCGGGGCTGGTCATCTCCGCGGCCACACTGCTGCTCGCCGCGTGGCAGACCTGGACCGGTGCGATCGTCGCCTCGCTGGTCCTGGGCGCCGGCTTCGGGGTCTACACCTCGGTGGACTTCGCCCTGCTCACCGATGTGCTGCCGACCGCCGAGGACCACGGCCGCGACCTCGGGATCATCAACATCGCCAACGCGCTGCCCCAGGTGCTGGCCCCGGTGATCGCCGCCCCGGTCGTCGCCCGCCTCGGCGGCTACCCGGCCCTGTACCTCCTGGCCGCCCTCCTCGCCCTCGCCGGCTCCGTCCTGGTCCGCCGCATCCGCTCCGTGCCGTAGCGGCAGGTCGTGCGCAGCAGGTACGGGGTCGAAAGCGGTCGCTCACATGCGTGTGCGGTGCCGCCGGAGGGCTCCGGCGGCACCGCACGGTGTCGGTCAGGTCGGGTCAGGCCCGCCCCGGTCCGATCAGTGGTTGACGCAGACGTTGCCCGCCGTCGGGTTCAGCACGCCGATGATGTTGATGCTGTTCCCGCAGATGTTGATCGGGATGTGGATCGGTACCTGGACCACGTTGCCCGACAGGACGCCCGGCGAACCGATGGCGTAGCCGTTGGCGGTGCTGTCTGCAACAGCGGATCCGACCCCGCCGAGCGTCGCGCAGAGCGCCAGGGTCGCCGCGGCGGCCATGGTACGGATCTTCATGTTGGGTCTCCCATCGACTGAGGGGTGTGCGGGGCCCATCCCATACCAGTCGCGAGCAAACTCGGGCGATTCACCCAGTCGTGGGCCGTGTCCGGATCGCACGCGGCCGGGTCGCGGGTGTCTGGTGGGGGTGGCGAGGCCTATGTAATGTCACATCGCATGTCGTCTCGCATGATGCCCTTACGGCGTGCCGCGTCCGTATCGGCCCTCCTCGCCACCGCCCTGTCCACGGCCCTCGCCGCCCCCGCGCACGCCGCCGGGCGCCCCGCCGACGACGGCGCGGCCTGCCGCACCTCGGCCGCCGCGCCCCTCGACGCCGAGCAGGCCCGCCTCGGCGACGCCCGGACCACCGCGCTCGTCGAGCGGGCCGGATTCGCCGACTTCGTACGCCGCTTCCCCGCCGCCCTGTGCACGGCCCGCCGGCCCGCCGACGCGGGCCGGCTGCTCGACGCCTGGGGAAGCGCCCTGTGGCAGACGGCCGTACGCCGCGCCCAGGGCCGGCAGCCCGGCGGTGATCTCGCCCCCGGCGACGACCGGCCCCTGTACTGGGCGCGGTTGGCCATGACGGCCGCCCTCGCGCGCTGGGAGCCCGCGTACGCCGTCGACCGCGCCACCCTGCGCACCCGGTTCGAGGACGCCTCGCGTGGCCTGGCCGACAACTCCTTCCGCGGCACTCCCGGTGTCCGGCGCGTCTTCATCAGCGGTTTCGACCCCTTCGGGCTCGACGCGGAGCTCCGGCGCGGCAACCCCTCCGGATCCGCCGCGCTCCGCCTCAACGGCCTGCGCATCACCCTCGCCGACGGCAGCCGCGCCGAGATCCGCGCCGTCGTACTCCCGGTGCGGTACGGGGACTTCGACTCCGGCATCGTCGAGCGGGCCTTCTCCCCCCGCCTGTCCGCCGGCAGCCCCGACGCGGCGGACGTCATCACCACCGTCAGCCAGGGCTACCCCGGCCTGTTCACCCTCGAGGACTGGGCGGGCCGATCGCGGTCGGGGGACCCCTACCCCGACAACACCGGCGCCCTCTCGGGCGGTACGCGCGAGCACCCGGTGACGGCCCCGGGCCTCGGCCCCGGAGCGGAGTTCATCCGCACCACGCTGCCCGCCGACCGCGTCACCGCTGCCGTCCGGGCGCCGTATCCGGTGCGGCTCAACAGTGCGGTCACCGAGATACCGGCGGGCGCCACCGCACCCGTGGACCGCTCCGACGGGCCGACTCCCGGCTCGCGGGCCGTCGCGGGCGGCGGAGGCGGCTACCTGTCCAACGAGGTCGCGTACCGCTCCAACCGGCTGCGCACCGAGCTCGGCCGCGCCGACGTGCCCGGCGGCCACCTGCACACCCCCGTGCTCACCGGCCTGCCCGCCGATCCGCAGCTGCTGACGGGCCCCGAGTTCGAGGACAACGAGAGCGCGATCGCCGCCGAGGTCCGTGCGGTCCTCGAACAGGCCGCCGTCGCTGACCCGTTGCGCCGCTGACCCGTTCCGCCGCTCGCCCGTTCCGCCGCTGACCCCCGCCCCGGCCCGGTCTTGACGCACGGCGATCGCCCCGTCAAGGGCGGTCGCCGCCGCTTCTCCCTGCGGGTGAAGCGCGCGCCGACGGTCGACGGCGGTCCCCGGCGAGGCGCGAAACTGCCCCGCAGACAGGGCTTCGGCACACACCCGACCTCGGAAAGCGGGCTCCATGGGCAACGGCACGGTTCTGCTGGCACTGCGCGAAAACCCCCTGGGCGGCGGCGCGAGCGCCGACCAGCTCCGGCGCATCGGAAAGGAATTGGAGAACGAGGGCCTGGAGCTGCGCTGGGCGGCCGGTGCCGCCGACGCCCGGGCCGCCCTGCGCACCGAGGCCGGGCTCGCAGCGGCCGTGGTCGCCTGGGACCTCCCGCACACCTCCTCCGGCGCCGCCGAGGAGGGCGGCGCCGAGGAGGGCGGCGGCGCCGAGGTGCTGCGGCACATCGGGCGCCGGTTCAAGAACCTGCCGGTCTTCCTCGTCATGGCGGACGAGTCCGACCAGGACCTGGAACGGCTGCCGCTGTGGGTGTCGGAGACCGTGGTCGGCTACATCTGGCCGCTGGAGGACACCCCCGCCTTCATCGCCGGACGGGTCGGCACCGCCGCCCGCAACTACCACAAGGACGTCCTGCCCCCGTTCTTCAAGGCCCTGCGCCGCTTCGACGGCGCGCACGAGTACTCCTGGCACACACCCGCCCACTCCGGCGGCGTGGCCTTCCTCAAGTCCCCTGCCGGGCGGGCCTTCTTCGACTACTACGGCGAACGCCTCTTCCGTACCGACCTGTCGATCTCGGTGGGCGAACTGGGCTCCCTCTTCGAGCACAACGGCCCGATCGGCGAGGCCGAGCGCAACGCCGCCCGCGTCTTCGGCTCCGACCGCACGTACTTCGTGCTGCACGGCGACTCCACCGCCGACCGCATGGTGGGCCACTACAGCGTCACCTCCGACGAGATCGCCCTCGTGGACCGCAACTGCCACAAGTCCGTGCTGCACGGCCTGGTGATCTCCGGCGCCCGCCCGGTCTACCTGGTGCCCACCCGCAACGGCTACGGCCTGGCCGGCCCGCTCCCGCCCGGCGAGATCGCCCCGGAGGCGGTCGCGGCCAGGATCGCCGCCAACCCGCTGGCCGCCGGCGCCGTGTCCCGCGACGCCCAGTACGCGGTCGTCACCAACTCCACGTACGACGGCCTGTGCTACGACACCCTCGCCGCGGCCCGCGCGCTCGCCCCGAGCACCCCGCGCCTGCACTTCGACGAGGCGTGGTTCGCGTACGCCCGCTTCCACCCCTTGTACGCCGGGCGCTACGGCATGGCCGTCGGCCCCGACACCTTCCCGGACGCCGGTGCCGGTGCCGGTGCCGGTGCCGCCGCCGGTGCTGCCGGTACCGGGAAGGGGCCCGGACGCCCGACCGTGTTCGCCACCCAGTCCACGCACAAGCTGCTGGCCGCGCTCTCGCAGTGCGCCATGGTCCACGTCAAGTCCTCGCCGCGGGCTCCCGTCGAACACGAGCGGTTCAACGAGGCGTTCATGATGCACGGCACCACCTCGCCGCTGTACCCGGCGATCGCATCGCTGGACGTGGCGACCGCGATGATGGACGGTCCGCAGGGGCAGTGGCTGATCGACGAGGCGGTGACGGAGGCGATCCGCTTCCGCCAGGCCGTCGTCCGCACGGCACGCCGCATCGCGGGAGCCGGGGACCGGCCGGAGTGGTTCTTCGGCGTCTGGCAGCCCGACACCGTCACCGACCCGGCCACCGGCGGACGCATCCCGTTCGCCGACGCCCCGCCCGCCCTGCTGGCCTCCGACCCGGCGTGCTGGCAGCTCGAACCCGGCGCCGCATGGCACGGCTTCCGCGACCTGGGCGACGGCTACTGCATGCTCGACCCGATCAAGGTCACGCTGACCTGCCCCGGTGTCACGGCCACCGGGGAGACCGCCGAATGGGGCATCCCGGCACGCATCCTGACCGCGTACCTGGCCACCCGCGGCATCGTCGTGGAGAAGACCGACAGCTACACGACGCTGATCCTGTTCTCCATGGGCATCACCAAGGGCAAGTGGGGCACGCTGATGGACGCCCTGATGGACTTCAAGGCCCTGTACGACGCGGACGCGCCGCTGGACCGGGTCCTGCCCGAGCTCGTCGGGCAGTTCCCGCGGCGCTACGCCGCCACCTCGCTGCGGCAGCTGTGCCGTGCGATGCACGAGCACCTGACCGGCTCCGACTTCATCGCGGCCCTCGACACCGCCTTCCGGCAGCTCCCGGAGCCGGTGGCACCGCCGCAGCACTGCTACCAGCAGCTCATCCGCGGCGGCACGGAGCGCATCCGGCTGAGCGAGGCCGCCGGGCGGGTCGCCGCCGCCATGGTGACCGTGACCCCGCCGGGGATCCCGGTGCTGATGCCCGGGGAGGCCATCGGGGAGCCCGGCGGTCCGCTGCTGCGCTACCTGGGCAACCTGGAGGAGTTCGACCGGGCCTTCCCGGGCTTCCACAGCGAGGCCCACGGCGTCACCGTGGACCCGGAGAACGGCGACTACCTCATCGAGTGCGTACGGCAGTCGCAGGGCTGAGCCACCGCGGCGGCCCGGGCCGGAACGGCAGTACCGTCCCGGCCCGGGCCGCCGCACGCGGGCACGCCTCACCAGGCCAGCGGCAGCGCCTCCGGTCCGCGGTTGACCGTGCCGCGCCGCCAGGGCACGGCCTCGGGAGCCACGGCGAGGCGCAGCCCGGGAAGTTCCCGCAGCAGGGCCGCGAGGACCACCTCGCACTCCATCCGGGCGAGCGCGGCCCCCAGGCAGTAGTGCGCGCCGTGCCCGAAAGCGAGATGGGGGGCCTCGGTGCGGGCCAGGTCCAGCCGGTCGGGATCGCCGAAGACCCGCGGGTCCCGGTCGGCGGCCGGGTAGGAGACGTACACGGCCTCGCCCGCCCGGATCACGCGGCCGCCGACCTCGACGTCCTCGGTGGCGATGCGCGGCATGCCGACCCCGTTGCGCTGCGGGAGGAAGCGCAGCAGCTCCTCCACCGCCCGCGGCAGCAGGGCCGGTTCGGCGCGCAGCCGCTCCAGCTCCCGGGGGTGGGTGAGCAGGGCGTACACCATGGCCGTGGCCTGGCCGAGGATCTGGTCGAGTGCGTTGAGCACGACCATCACGGTCAGGGAGACCAGTTCGGGCCGGCTGAGCTCGCCGCGCGCGTGCGCGGCGACCAGGTCGCTGAAGAGGTCGTCGCCGGGGAAGCGGGCCCGGTGGGCGGCCAGTTCGCGGACGTACGCGGCGATCTCGGCCTTGACGCCGTCGCCCTCCTGCCGGGAGCGGTCGGTGGACAGGAGGGCGGTCCGCCACTGCTGGAGCCGGCCGAAGTCGTCGGCTGGCAGGCCCAGCAGGCTGCCGAGGAGGTGCTCCGGCATCGGCCCGGTCACCGCTTCGGCCAGGTCGGCGGGCGGGCCCTGGGCGGCCATGGCGGCGACCAGGCGGTCGGCGGTCTGCTCGGCCTCGGCGCGCAGGGCGGCGACCCGTTTGCGGCCGAAGGCCTGGGACACCAGCCGCCGCAGGCGGGTGTGGTCCGGCGGGTCGGTGCGTCCGATGCCGCCGGCCGGGGCGATCGTGTGCGGGGTCATGGAGGTGACCGGCCGGTCGACGGTCAGGGCCCGGCTGAACCGCGGGTCCGAGGTCACCTCCTTGACCAGGTCGTACGAGGTCACGAGCCAGGCCTCGCCCTCGCCGTGGCGCATGCGGACACGGGCGACCGGCTCCTCGCGCAGCAGCCGGTGCAGCAGGGGGTCGAAGTCGAGCGCGGGGAGGTGGTCCACCGGCCAGAAGTGCGCGGGGGCGTCGGCGTCGGCGGGACCCTGCTGGGCGGGGATGGCGCCGGCCGCGGTCCGGGGTGCCGCCTCGCCTCGGGCGGCGGCGGGGTCCTCGGCAGGGCGGTGCCCGGCGGGTGCCGGCCGTCCCGCGGTCATCGGTCGGCCCCCGTCCCGGGGCCGGGCAGGGCGGTGTGCCGCAGCGGGGTCAGCTGCTGGATGTCGTAGCGGGCCCGGAGCTCCTCCACGGCGGCCGGGTCGGGGCCGCCGTGCGCGTCCATCAGCTCCAGCAGCTCTTCGAAGTACCGTTCGTGGTCCGGGGGCGGCGCCGACTGGAACAGCATGCGGGCCGGCCTGCCGGTGGGGTTGGCGAAGGCGTGCGGGCAGCCCGGCGGAACCAGGATCAGGGTGCCGGGGGTGGCCCGTACGGGGCGCAGCCCGGAGGCCGACTCCCAGCCGCGCCAGTCGTCGCGGGTGCGCACGGCCGGCTCGAAGGCGAGCACCTCCAGCTCGCCCTCGATCACGTAGAAGAGCTCCTCGCCCCGGGTGTGGGTGTGCGCCCCGACGTCGAAGCCGGGCGGGACGACCACCTCGAAGGTGGAGGCCACGCGCGAGTGGGCGCCGGTCACCTTGAACGTCACCTCTTGCGCGGCGGTCTTGACGGTGCGCCCGCCGCCGGGCGGCACCACCAGGCCGTCGCCCGGGTACAGCATGGTCATGGTCTGCGGCTCCTGCCTGCTCGGGGCAGCGTGCGCGGTCGGGCGCACGGCGGGGTCGGGGGTGCGGTCACCACTGGACGGGGAGCGCCTCGGGCCCGCGGATGAGGGCGCCGCGCCGCCAGCGCAGCTCCGCCGGGGGGACGGCGAGCCGCAGGTCCGGGAAGCGCTCCCACAGCGAGGTGAGGAGGATCTCGGCCTCCATCCGGGCGAGGGTGGCGCCGGGGCAGTAGTGCGGTCCGTAGCCGAAGGCGACGTGCGGGAAGGCAGGGCGGTCGAAGTCGAGGCTCCCGGGGTCGGCGAAGACCTCCGGATCGCGGTTGGCGGTGAGGTAGGAGACGTACACGGCGTCGCCGGCCGGGATGGTGACGCCGCCCACCTCGACGTCCTCCAGGGCGATGCGGGAGAGGCCGACGGCGTTGCGGTGCGGGATGTAGCGCAGCAGCTCCTCGACGGCCCGGGGGAGGAGTTCGGGCTCGGCGCGCAGCCGGGCGAGGTGCCCGGGGTGGGTGAGCAGGGCGAAGACCATGTTGGCGCTGTTGTTGTCCGGTGCGTGGGTGCCGCCGAGCAGGATCAGGACCGCGAGGCCGACGGCTTCGTCGAAGGTGATCCGTCCGGTGTCGATGCCGTCGGCGAGGACGGCGGCCAGGTCCTCGGGGGCCGCCTCCTCGCCGGGTGCGAGCTGTCGGGGCAGGTGGGCGGCGCCGCCGCGGCGGCCGCCGATCAGCTCCCGGAAGTACTCGGCGATCTCGGCCTTGGCCTGCTCGCTCGCCTCCCGTCCGGCGCCGGCGGACAGGATGGTGTCCGACCAGCGGGCCAGTCGGGGCCGGTCCTCGGCCGGGGCGCCCAGGAGTTCACCGACCATGGCGAGGGGGAACGGGCGGTGGACGAGGGCCATGAGGTCGGCGGGCGGGCCCTGCCGCTCCATCGCGTCGAGCAGCCCGTCCATCACCTGCTGGGCGCGCTCGCGCAGCCGGCGCATGGCGCGTGCGGTGAACGCTCCCGCGACGACCTTGCGCATCCGCGTCTGGTCGGGCGGGTCGGCCACGCCCACCGCGCCGTCCATCGGGATGAAGTGAGGGGCGACCCGGGTGACGTCGTTGCCCATGACCGCCCGCCGGCTGAAGCGGGGATCGGCGGAGACGAACCGGACGTCGGCGTGCCGGGTCACCAGCCAGGCGTGGCCCTCGCCGTGCGGCAGCCGGATCCGGGCGACCGGCTCCTCGTGGAGCATGCGGGCGAGGAAGGGGTCGAAATCGAGGCCGGGCAGGTCGGGCGGGCTCCAGAAGTGGACCGTGGCGTCGGTCCGGGGCGTGGTGGGCATGGGGTCCTCGGTCGGTCGGGAAAGGGGGCGGTCGGCATCCGGGGGGCAAGGCCGGCGGAGCGGGCAGGTTCTGGCGGGGTGGCGGTACGTCAGCGGGATGGCGGTACGTCAGCGGGCCGGGCCGAGGAGGGCCGGGCCGGCGGACCGCTGCCGGCCGATGCCCGGGGCCCGGCCCGTACCCGCCGCAGCCGCCCCGCCTGCCGGGCCCGCGGAGGTCCGCGCGGTCCAGCGGCCGAGGGACATCTCGGCGGTGATGCCCGGCCCGAATCCGGCGATCAGCCCCTTGGCCCGGTCGGCGGCCCCGCCCTCGTCGAAGAAGCGGGCGACGGCGTCCAGGACGACGGCGCTGGCGATGTTTCCGTACTGGGCGAGCGTGGCCCGGCTGAAGCGGAAGGCCTCCGGCCGGACCCCGAGGAAGGTGCCCAGGTCGTCCAGGATGCGCGGGCCGCCTGCGTGAACCAGGTAGAAGTCCAGGTCGGAGGCGTCCCAGCCGTGGGCGCCGGCGAGTCCGGCGAGGACGGGTGCGAGCGGCTCCATGGTGCCGGGGACTCTTTTGTCCAGCAGGAAGTGGAAGCCGGTCTCGCGGACGCTGTACGCGATCCAGTCCTCTGTGTCCGGCACGAGGTGGGAGGCGTTGGCCTCCAGCCGGATACCGGTGCCGCCCGTGCCCCGCACCACGGCGGCGGCGACGGCGTCGCCGAACAGGCCGTTGGACAGGAGGGTGCCGATGCCGAGGTCGGTGGGCTGGTAGCAGAGCGAGCAGAACTCGCAGGCGACGATGAGGGCGTTGGCACCGGGGTAGGCGGTGCAGAAGTCGTGGGCGCGGTTGATGGCGCTGCCGCCCGCGGCGCAGCCGAGCTGGGCGATGGGGAGCTGCCGGGTGCCGGGCCGGAAGCCGAGGGTGTTGATCAGCCAGGCGGTGAGCGAGGGCATCATGAAGCCGGTGCAGGAGACGTAGACGATCAGGTCGATGTCCGGCGCCGCCAGCTCCGCGGCGGCCAGGGCCTGTTGGACCACATGGGGGACGCGCCGCTTGGCCTCGGTCTCGTACACCCTGTTGCGGGCCTCGAAGCCCTCGTGGTGCAGGACCTCCTCGATCGGCCGGACCAGGTGGCGCGTGAGGACGCCGGTGTTCTCGATCAGCCGTAGGGCGAGGGGGAGTTGTGGGTGTCCGGCGTGGAGGGTGCGCGCCAGGGCGAGGGTCTGGTCGAGCGTGATGACGTGTTCGGGGACGGCGACGGCCGGTCGGCACAGGGTGGCCATGGGGGACATCCCGAGTGGTGGAGGGGACGCCCGGCCGACCGGCCGAGCGGGGCGCTGGGCAGCCCGGGAGGATCGTCACCGATCGCGATCATTTGAGCAAACCGGTACTACTTTCACATTGGTGTTGTTGTACGGAGGTTGACGGCGGGGGCGCGGCCCCCGGGGCCGCTCGACGGAAGGGCCCCGGACCGGAGTCCGGGGCCCACGGAGGACCGGGAGGTTCTCGGCCGGTTACGGGACGTTGGCCAGGGTCTCGCAGCCGAGGCCGACGTCGGAGCCGCCCGAGCCGTCGCAGTTGTCGGTCACGCCCTCGCCGCCGTCCATGACGTCGTTGCCGCCGTCCGTCGCGGCGGTCGGGCTCTGGCCGGGCGCCGCGGCGGGGGCGGCCGGAGCCGCGGGGTCCGCGGAGGGACGGGGCGAGTCGGGACGCGTGTTGGACGGGCGGGAGGAGTCGGGCCGGGAGGCGGACGCCGGGGAGGAGGACGAGGACTGGCGGCCGCCGTCGTCGCGGCCGTGGGAGGCGTGGCCCGAGTTGCTGTCGCCGATGATGGTGTCCGTGCCCGCGGCGCCGACGAGGACGTCGTTGCCCTGGCCGGTCGCCGTGACCTCGGCGGAGGAGTCGCCGGTGATGGCGTCGTCGCCGTTGCCGCCGTCGAGGATGTCGTTGCCGCCGCCGGAGGCGTTGATGCCGCCCCGGCTGTCGCCCACCATGTGGTCGTCGCCGTCGCCGCCGAAGACCATGTCGTTGCCGCCGCCCGAGGCGGTGCCGCCGAAGGCGATGCTGTCGCCGCCGATGCGGTCGTTGCCCGGTCCGCCGAAGACGATGTCGTTGCCGCCGCCGTCCACGTTGGCCCTGGTGCTGATCAGGTCACCGCGCACCATGTCCCCGCCCTCGCCGCCGTCGACCTGGTCGTTGCCCAGGCCGCCGGCGATGGTGTCGTCGCCGCCCAGACCGCAGACCAGGTCGTCGCCGCCCAGGGCGTCGATGGTGTCGACGCCGGCCGATCCGACGATGACGTCATTGCCCTCGGTGCCGGTGATCTTTCCCGATCCGGAGATCGTGGCGGGGCGCCCGAAACAGGTCGCCTCCTCGGCCGCGTCCGCGGCCAGGCTCGGGAAGCCGAGGGAGAACAGCGCGGCTGCTGCCAGCAGCGTGAGGGATTTTCGGCCAGGCATGGGGACCTCCGGTCGTCGACGGTGAACGCCTGGGGACCATATGGGGACATATGCGACCGAATCAATCAAATGCCTGGATGTTGACGCCCATTACCTTCGATTGGCCCCCAAAGGCGGGGGCGCGCGGCAGGGGCGCACGGCAGGCCCCACACGTGCCGAGGCGGCCGCGGACGGGCGGACGCCCGGCCGTGGCCGCCTCGGACGGGCCCGCGCTACACCCCCGTTCCGCACCTCTCGGACCGGTCGGCGCCTCCGGAGACGAGCAGCGCGAGCAGCACCGCGGCCGCCTCGCTCTGCAGGATCCGGGCCGCCCTGCGCAGCAGCTGCGGATCGGGACCGGCCGGCATCGACAGGGCCAGGCATTCGGCGTTCGGGCCGGCCGTGATCGGTACCGCCGCGCACACCGTGCCGAGGGCGTACTCCTCCAGGTCCAGCAGGGGTTCGCCCGGCAGCCGGTCGTCGAGCTGCCGGAACAGCTCCCGTTCGCTGGTGAGGGTGTGGGGCGTGAGCCGGGCGAGCCGGTGCCGGGCCAGATGGTCCTTGCGCGCCTCGTACGCGAGCTGCGTCAGCAGGGCCTTGCCGACCGCGGAGGCGTGCGCGGCCGCCCGGAAGTCCACCCATTCCTCCACGGGCGGCGCCGTGGGCGAGTCCGCGTACTCGGTGATGGAGACCTCGCCGTCGGTGTAGCGGGCGACGTACACGGCGGCGCCGACCGCGTCACGGACCCAGGCCAGGGTCTGGCTCAGCCGGCCCGGGCCGTCGACGGCTCCGGTCAACGCTAACGCCGTGCCGGCGGCGTAGGCGCCCGGCCCCACCGGCGTGGCGAGCTCCGCCCGCACGAGCCGCTCCATCACCCGCGCCAGCGCCAGCTGCGGCAGGCCCGTGCGCCGGGCGATCTGGGTGAGGCTGACCCCGCCCGAGAACCGGTTGACGACCTCCAGGACCCTCAGGGCCTGGTGCGCCGATTCCAGCACGGCCGCCGTCGGCCGCTCCGGGACCGGGCGGCGCGGGGCGGGCGGGAGCGGTGCGGGCCGCGGCGGGGCCAGCGCCCAGGCGTTCGCCTCCTCCGTCAGGTGCAAGGGGTCGAGGCGGGCGTGGCGGGCGACGGCCACCGCGACCTGGGGGCCGGGCGCGAACACCTCCCCCAGGTCCGGGTCCTCCTCCGGCACGAGGCCGGTGACGGCCCGCCGCAGCCGGGCGGCCAACCGGTAGCGGTCCGCACCGAGGCACCCCGGCGCGGACAGGGCCGTGAGGTCCTGCGTGGTGATGGGCGGCGAGGTCCAGATGACCGAGGCCGCCAGCGCGCCCTCCAGGTTGTCGGGCAGCGGCAGCAGCGCCGGCAGGCCGGGGTCCGGCTCCAGGGCGTCGGCCTGCTCCTTCCAGTGCCGGGCGGTGGCGACCTCGGCGCGGGCCAGGTGGTAGAGGTACAGGCACTGCGCGGCGGACCGGGAGTCGGCGCCCGCCGCGTACTGGAACCAGAACCGGGCGCCCTCGGACCGGCCCGACAGGTGCAGCAGGCAGCCGAACAGCAGCGCGGAGCGCGGGTGGTGCGGCCAGGAGTTCGGGGCGAGGGCCAGCTCCGCGAAGGCCCGGCTGTCCACGAGGTGCCCGGCCAGGCAGTCCAGTGCCCGGGCGGCCCGTACGTGGCAGGCGGCGTCCAGGAC
This sequence comes from Streptomyces sp. NPDC046866, assembly GCF_040704625.1. Lineage (NCBI taxonomy): Bacteria > Bacillati > Actinomycetota > Actinomycetes > Kitasatosporales > Streptomycetaceae > Streptomyces > Streptomyces sp. NPDC046866. Next base: position 188,059 of record NZ_JBEYXN010000010.1, on the reverse strand, counting down.
GAGGTGGTCGGACTCGGCCGGCCCGGCGGGACCCGGCACCGGTACGCCCTGCCCCGGCGCGGCGCCCGCGCCCCGCCGGGGCAGGGCGCGGGCGCGGTCGGCCGCGACGCGGCGGGCGATCCTTCGCCGGGCCGCGTACTCGTCGTAGCCGGCGTACTCCTCCGCCAGCACCTGGGCGTCCTGCAGGGCGGCGTCCAGGGCGCAGCCCATGGCGTCACGGTCTCGGATCATGTCGCCCATTGGCTCTTCTCCTCTCCGGGGGCCCAGTCCAGCCCGAGCTTGCGGGACAGGGTCCGGCGGGCGCCGCGGATGTGCGAGCGGACCGTCGCCGGGGAGATCCCCATCATCCGGGCTACGGTGTCGTAGTCGTTTCCCAGCAGGAAGGCCAGGAGCACCACGTCGTAGTGCCGTTCGGTCAGTTCTGCGATCGCCGCGTACAGCCCGAGCTTGGACTCCAACAGCTCCAGGCGCTCGCGCGACGCGCGGCGCAGGGCGGCGAACCAGGCCGTTTCGACCATGGCCACCGGGCGGCCGAGGACGGCGAGGCGGCGCTCGACGTGCTCGCGCAGGACGGCCCAGGCGAAGCCGTGGAGGCTCTCCTGTCTGAGTGCGTGCTGCCAGACCTTCAGCAGGAAGGTGAACACGTCGTCGACGGTGTCCTCGGCGTCTCTGCGGGTGCCCAGTTGGAGGTGGGCGTAGCGCAGGTAGGCGCGGTGGTGCTGGGAATGGAAGGCCGTGAAGTCCACCGGCAGCACGCCGGCCAGTTCGCTGGAGACCGCCTGGTCACCGGATGGGTCGAAGTCACCCTCGTTCATGCACTCCCCCACGGTTGCTCGTCGCCGCGGACGGGTGCGGCGGGTACCTCACGATGACGGGGCCGACCAGCTCTGCGGCGGCGGCCTTTATCAGCACGAGGGCAACTGTCTGGGCGGCATTCACGTCGGCGTGAACCCTTCCGGTGAGAGGTGCGGCAACGGTCGGGGTGCCTTCCCCCGCTCCGGCACCCGGAGAGCACCAAGGGCTCCCCATTCCAGCCCATCGCACCGGGCGCCCGTTTGTGCACGCGGCCTCGCGATTTCTCTTCGGAAATGGCGCATCCGCTCCCGTACGCGCCCCCTTGCACCCGGCATGCGCCGGTGCCCTCCGACAGGGCGCAACGGTCGGCGCGGCCGGCTCGGGCGGCGGGGCCGTATCAGGCGGCGGTGCCCGCTTCCCGCGCCCCCTGCGCCCCCTGCGCCCCTTGTGCCTCCTGCGCCTGTGCCGCCTCGCGCTCCCCGCGGCGGCGCAGGGCGTCCGGGTCGGTCTCCGCGTCGTACGTCACCAGCGACGGCAGGAGTGCGCAGAGCGCGCCCACCGCGGCCATGCACATCAGGCCGCCGCCCCAGAACGCCGGGCGGGTGCCGGTCCAGCCGGCCATGGCGCCGGCGCGGACCTGGCCCAGCTGCGGGCCCACGCTGTAAGAGAGGACCTCGATCCCGGCGAGCCGGCCGCGCAGCCCCTCGGGGATGGTCTGGTTCCAGATCGTGGCCCGGCCCAATCCGCTGAGCATGTCGCCGGCGCCCGCGGCCGCCAGGCACGCGAGGACGACCCAGATGTTCGCCGACCAGCCCGCCCCCGCCACGGCCAGGCCCCAGACCGCCGCCCCGCACACCACGAACAGGCCGTGGCGGCGGACCCGGGAGGTCCACCCGCTGGTGACGCCGAGGAGCAGGGAGCCCACCGCGCCCGCGGAGTACATCAGGCCCAGCGCCCACACGGCGTCGAGCTCGTCCGCGAGGAAGGGGAAGATCGTGTTCGGGAAGGCGAAGAACATCGCCGCCAGGTCCACGGCGTAGGTCCCCAGCAGGACCGGCCGGCTCCACGCGTAGCGGGCCCCCTCTGCGATCCCGCGCAGCGAGGGCCGCTCCGCGCCGGGCGAGGGCGGCGCCGGGGACAGCCGTGCGCACAGGGCCACGGACACGGCGAAGCCGGCCACGGTGGCCGCGTAGGCCGCGGCGTAGCCGGCGTAGGCGACCACGAGTCCGGCGAGGGCCGGTCCGGCGATCGCGCCGATCTGGTAGCGCAGGGCGTTGAGTGCGGCGGCCGCGGTCATCTGGTCGTGCGGCACGATCCGCGCCATCAGCGAGTCCAGGGCCGGGCGCTGCAGCCCGGACAGCGCCGAGACGCCGGCCGCGACCACGTACAGGGGCCACAGCAGCGGGTCCGGGAGCAGCGCGTTGACCAGCAGGAGCAGGGCGAGGACGCCGAGCCCGGCCTCGCTCAGCAGGATCAGGCGCCGCCGGTCGAGGGCGTCGGCCAGCGCGCCGCCGTACAGCCCGAAGACCACGAGCGGTACGAGTTCCACCGCGCCCATCGCGCCGACCGCGAGCGGCGATTGCGTCAGCTCCTTGATCTGGAGCGGCAGCGCGATCATCGCCATGAAGGAGGCGAAGAACGTCACCGCGCCCTGGAAGAAGAGCGTGCGGAAGTCGCGGGAGGAGCGCCACGGGGAGAGGTCGGGCAGCAGGTCGCGAAGGCGTCGGGCGGTACTCACAGCGGTTCATCGTGGGTGACCGCGCCGGCGCGCGGCAAAGCATTTTCCCTGCCTGCCGCCGGCGTCACTCCGCTTCGCCGGCGAGGTGCTGCCACAGGAAGGTGTGGGCGAGGGCCTCGTTGTGCGCGGCCTGCTCGTTGTCGGAGGCCCCGCCGTGGCCGCCGCCGGTGTTCTCGTGGAACAGCACCCGGTGGCCGAGCTCGCGCAGCCGGGCGGCGGCCTTGCGGGCGTGGCCGGGGTGGACCCGGTCGTCGCGGGTGGAGGTCATCAGCAGCACGGGCGGGTAGGGCCGGTCGGCGGCGAGGTTGTGGTAGGGGGACAGGGCCTCCAGGTGGGGGCGGTCGGCCTCGCTGTCGGGGTCCCCGTACTCGGCGATCCAGGACGCGCCGGCGAGCAGGCGGTGGTAGCGGAGCATGTCGAGGAGCGGGACCCGGGCGACGACCGCCCCGAAGAGCTCGGGGTGGCGCACGAGCATGGCGCCCATCAGCAGTCCGCCGTTGCTCGCGCCGGTGATGCCGAGCCGGTCGGGCGTGGTGATGCCCCGTGCGACGAGGTCGGCGGCGACGGCGGCGAAGTCCTCGAAGGCCCGGACCCGGTGGGCGCCGAGGGCGGCCTGGTGCCAGGCGGGGCCGTACTCGGCGCCGCCGCGGATGTTCGCGACCACGTACGTGCCGCCGCGGGCGAGCCAGGCGCGGCCGGTGAGCGCGTCGTAGCCGGGGGTCTCCTGGTCCCGGAAGCCGCCGTACCCGTAGAGCAGGGCGGGCCCCGGGCGGTCCCGTTCGGCGGGGCCGACGACGAAGTAGGGCACGGCGGTGCCGTCCGCGGACCGGGCGAAGTGCTGCCGGACGGCCAGGCCCGCGGCGTCGAAGCGGGTCGGGGCCTGCTTGAGGACCTCCGCGTCGGCGCCGATGCGGCCGAAGCTGAGGGTGGAGGGCTGGAGGAAGCCGGAGACGTCGAGGAAGTACTCGTCGCTGCTGTCCGGGTCGGTGTCGGTGATGCACGCCGAGGACAGCGGCGGGACCTCTGCCAGCGGCCGGCGGCTCCAGCCGTCCGGGCCGGGCGTGAGGACCTCGATCCGGGTGGCGACGTCGGCGAGGGACTCCACGATCAGGTGGTGGCGGGTCCAGGCGTGCCCGGCGAGGGCGGTGCGCCCGTCCGGGGTGAACAGCGCGTGCGCCGTGCGGTCGCCGGCGAGGAAGGCCTCGAAGTCGAACGCGAGGAGCGAGCCCGCGGGGTGGCCGAGCCACGGGCTCTTCGGGGTGACGATCAGCCACCGGCGGTACGCGTACTTGCCGGCGTCGTCCGGCACGTCGATCCTGACCAGCCGGTCGCCGTCGGCCAGCAGGTGGAGCTCGTCGTGGAAGAAGTCGGTGCTGCGGGAGACGAAGGAGCGCTCGTGGCCGGGCGTGGCGTCGTGCCAGCCGACGGCGGAGACGTCGCCGTGCTCGGCCTCGAAGACGGGCTCGGCGTCCGCGAGGGCGGTGCCGCGGCGCCAGCGCAGGACCGTGCGGGGGTAGCCGGAGGCGGTCAGCGAGCCGGGCCCGGTGTCGGTGCCGACGAACACGGTGTCCTCGTCGAGCCAGGCGATGCGGGTCTTGGCCTCCGGCACCGTGAAGCCGCCCTCGACGAAGGCGTGGGCGTCGACGTCGAACTCGCGCACCACGACCGCGTCCGAGCCGTCCCGGGACAGCATGACCAGGGCGCGCCGGTGGTCGGGGTAGCGCACGGCGGCTCCGGCCCACACCCACTCCTCGCCCTCGGCGGCCGCGAGGGCGTCGACGTCGAGGAGGACCTCCCAGGCGGGCTCGTCCTTGCGGTACTGCTCGGGCGTGGTGCGCCGCCACAGGCCCTTGGGCCGGTCCGCATCCCGCCAGAAGTTGTAGAGGTACGCGCCGCGGCGCACGGTGTAGGGGATCCGGTCGGCGTCGTCGAGGACCTCGCGCAGTTCGCCGCGCAGCGTCTCGAAGAGGGGGTCGCCGGTCAGCGCGGCGGCGGTCTCGGCGTTGCGCTCGGCCACCCAGGCCAGTGCGGCCCCGCCCGTCACGTCTTCCAGCCACAGGAAACGATCTTCAGCAGTCACCTCACGATTGTGCCGTCCGCGGGACCGGGCCTGCAGCGGCTCCCCGCGTTCCGGTCTCAGGCCGTCAGCGGGCGGTCGTCGGCACGGACCGGGGCGGGGAGCGCGGTCGTGCCCGTCAGGTAGCGGTCGACGGCGGCGGCCGCGGCCCGGCCCTCCGCGAGGGCCCACACCACGAGGGACTGGCCGCGCCCGGCGTCGCCGGCGACGAACACCCCGCCGGGGGCGGGGGCGGGTCCGGGGCCGGACGGGGCCGGGGGGCCCTGGGCGCAGGGGGCGAGGGCGGCGAAGTCAGGGGTGCGGGCGAAGCCGCCGCGGGCGTCGCGGACGAGTCCGAGCTGCTCCTCGAGGTGCGAGGCCCGGGCCGGGCCGGAGAAGCCGAGGGCGAGGAGGACCAGCCCGGCCTCCAGCACGCGGTCGGTTCCCGGGAGGGGCCGGCGGGCGGCCGGTTCCACGGCGGTCAGGTGCAGGGCCCGGACGCGGCCCGCCGCGTCCCCCTCGAAGTGCACGGTCGCGCTCGAGAAGACCCTCGGGTCGGCGCCGTCGCGGTCCCGCGCCTCCTCGTGCGCGTGGGAGATCCGGTACACCTTGGGGTGCACCGGCCAGGGCTCGGTGTCGCGCCGCTCGGGCCCCGGCTCCGGGTTGATGTCGAGCTGGACCACCGAGAGGGCGCCCTGCCGCAGGGCGGTGCCGACGCAGTCCGAGCCGGTGTCCCCGCCGCCGACGACCACCACGTGCCGTCCGGCCGCCGTGAGCGCCGGGGCTTCGGTGTCGCCCTCCCCGGCCCGGTTCGAGCAGGTCAGGTACTCCATGGCCTGGTGGATGCCGTGCAGTTCCCGGCCCGGTACGGGCAGTTCGCGGGGTTCGGTGGCGCCGACGGCGACGACGACCGCGTCGTGGCGGCTGCGCAGGGCGGCCGCGTCGAGGCGGCCGCCGACGTCGCAGTCCGTGCGGAAGACGGTGCCCTCGGCCTGCATCTGGGCTATGCGGCGGTCCAGGTGCACCTTCTCCATCTTGAACGCGGGGATGCCGTAGCGCAGGAGTCCGCCGATGCGGTCGTCGCGCTCGTAGACGACGACGGTGTGACCGGCCCGGGTCAGCTGCTGGGCGGCGGCGAGCCCCGCCGGGCCGGAGCCGATGACGGCGACGGCCCTGCCGCTGTGCCGGACGGGCGGCAGCGGCGGCGTCCACCCGTGCTCCCAGGCCTGGTCGGCGATGGCCTGCTCGACGTTCTTGATGGTGACCGGGTCGTCGTTGATCGCCAGGACGCAGGCGTCCTCGCAGGGGGCGGGGCAGAGCCGGCCGGTGAACTCGGGGAAGTTGTTGGTCGCGTGCAGCCGGTCCGAGGCCGCCCGCCAGTCGCCGTGGGCGGCGTACGCGTTCCATTCGGGTATGAGGTTGCCGAGCGGGCAGCCGCTGTGGCAGAAGGGGACGCCGCAGTCCATGCACCGGTTGGCCTGGGCGGACACCAGGGGCAGCAGCGCCTGCCCGGCGTACACCTCGCGCCAGTCGCCGAGCCGCTGGTCGGCGGGGCGGGCCGGGACGGGGCTTCGCGGAGTGCGGAGGAAGCCGTGCGGGTCGGTCATGCGCCGCCTCCCTGGCTCACGGGGCGGATCCGGCGTTCAGACCAGGCTACGCCGCGGGATCCGGGACGTCCCGGCGGACGGCGGGCCCCCGGTCTGCGGGGGCCGCTGCGGTGGGTGGACCGTCAGTCCAGGTCGAGGTGGTAGGCGCCGGCCGCGACGTCGGCGAAGAGCGTGAACTGCACGTGGGGCCCGCCCGCGGCCCCGTCCCCCTCGCCCTCCACGTCGAGCTCCACCGGCTCGGCGTCCACGAGCACGTACTCGCCGTAGCTCTCGAAGTCCCCGGGGCCATCGGCGACGCCGATGTGGATCGGGGTCTCCTCGGGCAGCCCGGCCAGCACCTCACGCAGCCGGCCGGCGGTCCATACCTGCGGGTTGTGATCGAACATCTCAGCCATGCGGAGACAGTAGAGGCAGGCGGGACCGGTGGGGCCGCGCCGCGCCGAAACTCTTTTTCCCGGGCATAGGTGCCTTTTCCGGGCGGGTTAGGGGATATCCGGCGGCAGCCGCGCGCGCCGGGCAGCGGGCGGCAGGGCGGCGCTGCGGGCGGCACATAAGGAAAAGGCGACAAAAAGAAAAGGCGAGGAGCGGTCCGCTCCTGGCCCTTTTCAACATATAGCGCACGGGGGGTCTTGCGGCAAGGCCCCCTCGGTGTCGCAGAATCTTCAGCCGCAGCCGGAAACTGCGGGAATCCGTGGTTCACGGTATATCGGCGTGTTTGCGCCGGTTGCGGCCCGCGGGAATCGGACCATCCGGGGGCGTCGCATGGGGAGCGTGGGGGATATGGGAAGCGTGGGGAACGGGGTGGACGTCGTGGACGTGGTCGTGGTCGGCGCGGGACCGACCGGCCTGATGCTGGCCGCGGAGCTGCGGCTGCACGGGGTGGACGTGGTCGTGCTGGAGCGGCTGGCCGAGCGCAGCGGGCAGTCCCGCGGTCGCGGCCTGCACGCGCGCAGCGTGGAGATCATGGACCAGCGCGGCCTGTTGGACCGGTTCCTCGCGGAGGGCGGGAAGTTCGAGGTCGGCGGGTTCTTCGGCGGCATCGTCACACCGTGGCCGGAGCGGCTGGACACGGCGCACCGGTACGGCCTCTCCGTCCCGCAGCCGGCCACCGAGCGGCTGCTCGAGGAGCGCGCCCTCGAACTCGGCGCCCGGATCCGGCGCGGCAGCGAGGTGGTCGGGCTGGGCCAGGACGAGGACGGCGTGGACGTCTTGCTGGCGGACGGCACCCGGCTGCGCTCGCGCTACCTCGTCGGGTGCGACGGCGGCCGCAGCACGGTGCGCGGCCAGCTCGGCGTCGGATTCCCCGGCGAGCCCTCCACGGTCGAGACGCTGCTGGGCGACATGGAGCTGACCGCGGACCCGCAGACGGTCGCCGCCGTCGTCGAGGAGGTCCGCAGGACCCAGCTGCGGTTCGGCGTCATCCCCCTCGGCGACGGGCTGCACCGGATCGTCGTACCCGCCGCGGGAGTGGCCGAGGACCGTGCGGCCGCACCGACCCTGGAGGAGTTCCGGCGGCAGTTGCGGAAGCTGGGCGGCACCGACTTCGGCGTGCACTCGCCGCGCTGGCTCTCCCGGTTCGGGGACGCCACCCGGCAGGCCGAGCGCTACCGGGTCGGCCGGGTGCTGCTGGCCGGCGACGCGGCGCACGTCCACCCGCCGACCGGCGGGCAGGGCCTCAACCTCGGCGTGCAGGACGCCTTCAACCTCGGCTGGAAGCTGGCCGGCGCGGTGGCCGGCTGGGCGCCGGAAGGGCTGCTCGACAGCTATCACGCCGAACGCCACCCGGTGGGCGCCCGCGTGCTGCGGAACACGCGCGCGCAGATGACGCTGCTGGGAACCGAGCCGGGGCCGACCGCGCTGCGGGAGCTGCTGTCGGAGCTGATGGACTTCGAGGAGGTGAACCGGTACGTCACCGGCATGATCACGGCGGTGGACGTCCGCTACGACCTCGGCGAGGGCCACGGGCTGCTCGGCCGGCGGCTGCGGGACGTGCAGCTCGGGCAGGGCCGCCTGTACGGCCTGATGCACGGCGGGCGCGGGCTGCTGCTCGACCAGGCCGGCGGACTCTCGGTGGAGGGCTGGGCGGACCGGGTCGACCACGTCGTCGGCGTCAGCGCGGAACTGCGGGATCTGGGCGTGCCGTCGGTGCTGCTGCGGCCGGACGGCCATGTGGCGTGGGTGGGCGAGGACCAGCAGGAGCTGCTCGGCCGCCTGCGGGAGTGGTTCGGCGCCGCCGCCGGCTGAGCGCCCGGCCCGTCACAGCCCGCCCACGTTCAGCAGGCGGTTCGGGGTCTTCGCCGGGACTCCCGTCAGGACGTCCCGCGAGGCCTGGCCGGTGACCCAGGCGCGGACCTGGGCGGGCGTGGCGGCCGGGTGCGCCGAGAGGTAGAGGGCCGCCGCCCCGGCGACGTGCGGGGCGGCCCACGAGGTGGCGGTCTCGTCGCTGGTGACCGTGCCCCCGCCCACCGCCGCGGAGGTGATCCTCCCGGCCGGTGCGTAGAGGTCCACGCAGGGCCCGTGCCCGGAGCCGAAGGTGTCGGTGTCGCTCCAGTGCCGGTCGCCGTCGGTGGCCGCGGCGACGACGATCGCGCCGTGCGCCCCGGCCGGCGAGTGCCCGCAGGCGTCGTCGGCGAAGTTGCCGGCGGCGACGACGGTGGTGATCCCCGACTCCACCATGTGCTGGACGGCGGCGTCGAGGGCGGCGGAGCGGGTCTTGAGGTTGAGGGACATGTTGACCACGGCGGGGCGGCGGGCGTGGGCGGTCACCCACTCGACGGCCTGGATGACGGAGGCGTCGGCGCCCGCTGCGGTGTCCCGGGCCCCCGCCGAACTGCCGCCCTCCTCACAGGCGATGGCCTGGACGCGGACGAGCCGGGCCTTTGGGGCGACGCCCTGGGTGCGGCCGCCGATGATGCCGGCGACGAAGGTGCCGTGGCCCAGCCCGCCGCCGTCGAGGCAGTCCCCGGCGTCGGGGTCCCCGACGAAGTCGGCGCCGAGGGAGGCGCGGTCGCCGAACTCCGCGTGCTTGACCTCCATGCCGGTGTCCAGGACGTACACGTATACCCCGCTGCCGTCGGCGGCCGCCGTGTACGTGCCGTCGAGGGGCAGGGTGCGCTGGTCGATGCGGTCCAGGTTCCACGGGGCCCCGGTGCGGGACACCGGGCCGGGGGCGGCCGGCCCGGAGGGTGCCGGGCCGCCCGCGGGGCCGCCGCCCGGATGCGGGGCCCCGGACGGGGCGGACGGGCCGGACGGGCCGGACGGGGCGGGGTGCGCGGATCCGGCCGAGGGGTGTCCCGGCGATGCGGGGCCCGGGTCCTCGGTCGGGGAGCATGCCGAGAGGCCCAGGGCCGCCAGCGCCACCGCCGTGGCCAGCACCGGGTTGCTGCGCGCCCGTCCCATGTCCGTCCCCCGTCGCTGCTGCGGCTTCCTGCCGTCGAAGGCACAGACGCGGACGGTGGGGTACCGGTTGCAGGGATCCGGCTGCCGGACCGCCGGCCGCAGCAGGCGGAGTCCGGCCATGTTCGCCCGGTCCGTACGGGTTCCGCCCTGACCGGATGCGCGGCTGTGCTCCCCTGGGCATGGTCGCCGACGACGGCGACCGGCCCGGGCCGTGGCGGCTGCGGGCCGCCCGCTCCTACAAGGGAAGTGACCGCATGTTACGTACGCTCGGCACCACCTTCCGCACCCTCGGCCTCGCCGCGCTCCTGGCCGGCCTGACGTTCGCGGCGGCCCCGGCCGCCACCGCGGCACCGGGCGGCGCTCCGGCACCCGCGGTCCCCGCCGCGGCCGGACCGCTCACGCCCGTCGGCGGCGGCACCGGGATCATCTTCCGGCTGAGCCCCTCTCCCGAGGCGCCGACGAGCTACCACATCTGCACGCTCACCGCCGTCGGCCGCGACCGCGAGGGGCGGCTGGTGGCCCTGACCAACGCCCACTGCTTCATCGACGAACAGGGCAACAAGCTGGTCGGCGCCGCGGTCTACCGGGACGCCTCGCCCGCCGGTACGGCCTTCGCCCCGGCGCCGGTCCCCGCCAGCCGGCCCGACCTGGCGACGGGGCCGATCGGCACCGTCGCGTACGTCGGCACCCCGAACAACCTGCTGGCCAGCGGCCCCAAGGGCCTGGACCACGCGGTGATCGCGCTGGACGAGAGCCGGGTCGCCCCCACCGCCACGGTCGGCTCGACGACCATCACCTCGATCGGCGCCCCGCCCGCCAACGGCACCCGCATGTGCAAGCAGGGCCACCGGACCGGCCTCACCTGCGGGATCAAACTGGGTACCGACGGCATGTGGTTCACCCACCTGATCTGGACCGACGGCGGGGACTCCGGCTCCCCCGTGGTCGACGGGCAGACGCTGGTCGGCAACGCGTGGGGCGCCCAGCACAGCTCGCCGATCCTGAGCATCATCGAGGAGCTGAACGCGTCCGGCGGCATCGGCGCAGGCTTCCACCTCGCCTCCTGAGGCCCCCTCCCCTGGGCCGGCCCGGCGATTGGATCTTCAACCACCACCTGGTGTAGAAACACATCCCGATCGGCCATGATCACGACATTTTTCAGTCATCGGGGGATGTGACATGCCATCAGTTCGACGCATCAGCGCCACTCTTGCTCTCGTCGCCGCGCTGGGCACCATCGCGGCCTGCGGGCCCGAGGAGGCCTCGGCGGGCGGCTCCGGCAGCTCCTCCGGCGCCTCCGCGGGCGCCTCCGCGGGCGCCTCCGCCGGCTCTGCCGCCCAGCCGTCGGCCAAGCCCTCGGCGAAGCCGGGCGGCGGCTCCACGGGCGAGCCCGGCAGCGACTGCGGGCAGCCGCCGAAGCTCCCGGCGGGCCACAAGATGGTGGAGCCCGCGGTGCCGCCGTCGAAGGGCTCGATGTCCGCCAAGGACGCGCAGCCCACCTGCACCCCCAACGACTGGATCTACCACGGCAAGGGCGAGGCCAAGTACTACCTCTTCGCCGAGGAGGTGAAGGCCGAGCTGGCCACCGGATCCGGCTCCACCAAGTCGGTCCCGGTGGGCGAGCTGTGGATGCACGCCGGCGACTGCATGACGAACCAGGCCGCGGTGAAGGCCCCGTACAGCTGTTCCGGCAACATCTACGACATCACGGTCGACGGCGAGGGCAAGATCAAGACCATCAAGGAGGTCTGGCACCCCTGATCCGGGCTCGGCCCGCAGCGTGGCGGCCGCGGCCCGCCGTCGGACAACCGGCGTCAGGCTGCGGCCTGCTGTTGCAGCGTCAGACGGAGACCGTACGGGCCCGCGCGAGGATCGCGTCGGTGTCCACCCCGGTCGGCAGGGTCCCGTACGCGCCGCCGTGCTCACCGCCCAGCCGGGAGGCGCAGAAGGCGTCGGCGACCGCCGCCGGGGCGTGCTGCTGGAGCAGCGCGGCCTGCAGAACGAGCGCCATCGTCTCGGTGAGCTGCCGGGCCCGGTACTCGGCCTCGGCCGGGTCGGCGAGCTGCTTGCGCAGGCCGGCCACGGCGGTGTCCAGGTGCCGGTCGGCGCCCGCCGCCCGGCCCACCTCGGCGAAGAAGGCCTCGACGGTCTCCGGCTGGCGGGCCATGGCCCGCAGCGAGTCGAGGGCGGCCACGTTCCCCGATCCCTCCCAGATGGAGGAGAGCGGGGCCTCCCGGTAGAGGCGGGGCATGCCCGAGTCCTCGATGTAGCCGTTGCCGCCGAAGCATTCGAGGGCCTCGGCCGCGTGCCCGGGGGCGCGCTTGCAGACCCAGTACTTGGTGACGGCGAGCCCGAGCCGGCGCAGCAGCGCCTCGTCGCCGTCGCCGCGGGCGACCCGGTCCGTGGCCCCCGCGAGGCGCAGGGCGACGGCGGTGGCGGCCTCGGACTCGAGCGCCAGGTCGGCCAGGACGTTGCGCATCAGCGGCTGGTCGACCAGGGCCTTGCCGAAGGCGCGCCGGTGGGTGGCGTGGTGGACGGCCCGGATCAGCCCGAGGCGCATGCCGGAGGCGCCGCCGAGGACGCAGTCGAGGCGGGTCATGTTGACCATCTCGATGATGGTGGCGACGCCGCGCCCCTCCTCGCCGACCAGCCAGCCGAAGGCCCCGTCGTACTCGATCTCGGCGGAGGCGTTGGACTTGTTGCCCAGCTTGTCCTTGAGCCGCTGCAGGAGCAGGCTGTTGCGGCTGCCGTCCGGCAGCACCCGGGGCAGCAGGAAGCAGGACAGCCCGCCCGGCGCCTGCGCCAGGGTCAGGAAGACGTCCGACATCGGGGCCGAGGTGAACCACTTGTGCCCGGTCAGCCGGTACGTGCCGTCGCCGGCCGGTACGGCGGTCGTGGTGTTGGCGCGGACGTCCGAGCCGCCTTGCTTCTCGGTCATCGACATGCCGGCGATCAGGCCGTGCTTGGTGTCGGGCCGGCGCAGCCCGAAGTCGTACGTGCGGGAGGCGAGCAGCGGCTCCAGCCGGGCGGCGAGGTCGGGCGCGGCCCGCAGCGCCGGGACGGCGGCGTACGTCATGGAGACGGGGCAGGTGTGTCCGGCCTCGACCTGGCTCCACACGAGGAACTTCGCGGCGCGGGCGACGTGCGCGCCCGGGGTGTCCTGGTCCTGCGCCCAGGGCGCGGCGTGCAGGCCGTGGGTGACGGCGGTGCGCATCAGGTCGTGCCAGTGCGGGTGGAACTCGACCTCGTCGATGCGGTGGCCGTAGCGGTCGTGGGTGCGCAGCACGGGCGGGTTCTCGTTGGCCAGGCGGCCCCATTCCGCCGCCTGTTCGGATCCGGCGAGGACCCCGAGGCGGTGGAGCTCGGGCGCCGCCCAGCCGGCGCCCTCGCGTACGAGGGCCTCCAGCAGGGCCGGGTCCGCGGCCGCGTCGTAGCCGTGGTGCGGCGGCACCTGGTTGGTGACCTCATGCGTCTGCGGCATCGTGTCCTCCAAGGGCACGCAGGGTGAAGGCGGTCAGGCCCGGGATGACGTCGCCGGGGGCGGCGTCGCCGTCGGCGAGCGGTCCGACGAGCGCTTCGGCGATGGCGCCGACGAGGGCGGCGGCCGTCAGCTCGGGTGTCTGCGGGGGCAGTTCGCCGGTGGCCACGCCCTCGGCGATCCGCCGGGCGTACACGTCGCGGAAGGCGCGGCGGAAGACGAGCCGCTCGGTGTCCACGGCCGGGTCCGCGGGCTCCGCCAGGAGGGCGAAGGCCCGCCGGGGCGCCTGCAGGGCCCGGGAGGCGAAGGTCTCCACGGCCGCGGCGACGCGCCGGGCGGCGGTGCCGGGGCGGTCGGCCGCGGCGGCGACCGCCTCCAGTTCGCGGGCCACGAGGGTGCGGAAGAGGGCGGCGGCCAGTTCGGACTTGCCGGAGAAGGACTGGTAGACGCTGCCGGTGGAGATCCCGGCCTCGGCGGCGATGGCGGCGACGGAGCAGCCGGCGTACCCCTCCCGGGAGAGCAGGCGGACGGCGGCTTCCAGCACCCGGTCGCGGCGGGCGTCGAGGCGGGCCTGCACGGCAGGGGGGCGGCGGTAGGGCATGGAAGGATTGAAGCACTGATTCATTGCTTCATGCCAGGGTGGGGCGGGGGCGGGGCTCAGCGGCGGGCCGCGAGGGTGGCGCGGGCGGGCCCGTCGGGCCGGACGGTGAGCCGCGGTCCGGTCCGGCACGGAGTCGAAGTCGGGGGTGTGCGCGGGCAGGAGCCGTTCGAGCAGGAGCGTGGACTCGCGCAGCGCGAACTGCAGGCCGAGGCAAGCCCGCGGGCCCATCCCGAAGGGCAGGTAGGCGCCCTGCTCCGCCGGCCGGCCCTGCGGGGCGGTGAAGCGCCGCGGTTCCCGCGACGGGCCCCGGCGGAGCCATCGGCCTCACGGACTGTACGGGACCGGGGCCGCTCCGTGACACCCCGCCCCGGCGGCGGTGGCCGCTTCCTGCCGCCGCGGCTCCGAAAGGGGGGCCGCACAGGCAGGATCCCGGCTCCGCCGGGCACGCCGGGCTCCGCCCGGACCCGCGCCTCAAGCGCCGGCGAGGCTGATTCGCCGCCCCCGCCGCCTCAGGTGTCGGCAGGACCGTAGGGTGCCGGGCCCTCGTTTCGGGCGGCGGCGGGGCCGGAGGTTCGGCGGTGGCTCGGCGGTGTCAGTGGAGGGTGCGGGGGAGCCGGAGGCTCAGGGCGGTGGTCAGGGCGATCAGCCCCAGCTGGACCAGCACCGTGATCACCGCGGCATCGCGCAGGTCCTCCGAGGCCGCCACGGCGAGGAAGAGGCTGCCCAGGGTGGCGACACCGAGGGCGAGCGCGGACTGCTGGGTGGTGGTGACGACCCCGCTGCCCACCCCGGCCCGGTCCGCCGGCACATCGGAGAGCATCAGCCGCATCAGCACCGGCAGTTGGAGCCCCTGTCCGAGCCCCGCGACCGCCACGCCGGGGGCGAGTTCGGCGAGGCCGAGGTCGGGCCACCCGTACCGCAGCGTGAGCAGCAGCGCGCCGATGCCGACGGCCTGGAGGACACCGCCCGCGGTCACCACCCGGCTGCCGAACCGGCCGGTCAGCCGCGGTCCGGCGAGCGAGGCCGCGAAGAAGGCCACGGCCATCGGCGCCAGGGCCAGCCCGGCCGCGACCGGGCCCATGCGCAGGCCCTGCTGGAGGACGACGGCGACGACGAACATGAACCCGCTGAAGCCGAGCGAGAACGGCACCAGCATCACCAGCCCCCGCCGCAGCGAGGGCAGCCGCAGCAGGCTCGGCGGGACGAGCGGGCTCCGCCCGAGGCGGTCGGCGCGCCGCTCGACCACGAAGAACCCGGCGGCGGCGAAGGGGAAGGCGCCGAGCAGCAGCCAGGTCCACAGCGGCCAGCCCGTGGCCCGCCCCTCGGTCAGGGGCAGCAGCAGCGAGACGAGCGAGAGGGCGAGGAGGAGCGTGCCGGGGACGTCCACGCCGGCGGGCCGGTCCGAGCGGGTCTCCGGCACGCCGCGGACGGCGAGGAGCAGGCCGGCGACGGCCACCGGCACGTTGACGAGGAACACCGAGCGCCAGCCGAGGCCGGCCACGTCGGCGGCCACCAGGACGCCGCCCAGCACCTGTCCGGCGACCATGGACAGCCCGGCGGTGGCCCCGTACAGGCTCATCGCCCGGGCCCGGCGGGCCCCTTGGGTGGTGGCCTGGATGGTGGCGAGCACCTGCGGCAGCATGAGCGCGGCCGCGGCGCCCTGGGCCACCCGGGCGGCCACGAGGGTCCAGGCGGTGGGGGCGAGGCCGCAGGCCAGCGAGGTGAGGCCGAAGGCGGCCATGCCGGTCAGGAAGAGCCGGCGGCGGCCGGCGGTGTCGCCGAGGCGGCCGCCGAGGACGAGCAGCACCGCGTACGTGACCCCGTAGCCTGCGACGATCAGCTCCAGCACGGCGGTGCCGGCGGCGAGGTCCCGGTCGATGGCGGGCAGCGCGACGTTGACGATGAAGAAGTCGATCAGCGGCAGGGCCGCGCCGAGCAGCACGGTGAAGAGCCCGAGCGGGCCGATCGGCACGGTGGCGGCAGAGGCAGGGGCAGAGGGGGCGGGGGCGGCTGGCGCCGCGGCGCCGGGGCGGTCGGTGGCGGGGTGGGTCCTGCGGATGGTTGTCTCACTCACACAGGAAACGATCACCGCCCGCTCAGCCTGGTACCAGAGTCTCCTTATCCTGGTACCAGGAGTACCTGGCAACCGGATGAGCCCTGCGGCAGGCTGGTTCCATGACCACTGTGGCGCCCGATAGCGACGTACGCCGGCACGAGCTGGCCGACTTCCTGCGCAGCCGCCGCGAGCGGATCACCCCCGAGCAGGTCGGACTGCCGCGCGGCCGGCGCCGTCGCACCCCGGGGCTGCGCCGCGAGGAGGTCGCGCAGCTCTCCGCGGTCGGCGTGACCTGGTACACCTGGCTGGAGCAGGCCCGCGAGATCCAGGTCTCCGCGCAGGTGCTGGACGCCCTGGCGCGCGCCCTGCGGATGGACTCCAGCGAACGGGCGCACCTGTTCGCGCTGGCCGGCGGCACCGACCCGGCGGTCCCCGCGGTCTGCTCGACCGTGACCCCGGCGGTGCAGGCGATGCTGGACCAGCTGGCGCCGTTCCCGGCCTGCGTGCAGAACAGCCGGTACGACATCCTCGCCTACAACGCGACGTACGGGCGGCTGTTGTGCGACCTGGACGCCCTGGCGCCGGAGGACCGCAACTGCCTGTGGCTGTCCTTCACCAACGCGGACTGGCGGGCGGCCGTGGCCGACCACCAGGAGCTGGTCCGCACGATGGCGGCGAAGTTCCGGGCCTCGATGGCCGAGCACCTGGCCGACCCCGCCTGGAAGCACCTGCTGGCCCGGCTGGAGGCGGAGTCGGCCGAGTTCCGGGAGCTCTGGGCGCGGCACGAGGTGGTCGGCCAGGGCGGGCGGGCGAAGTACATCCGCAACGCGCACGTCGGGCTGCTGCACCTGGAGCACACCAACATGTGGCTGGGCCCGGCGGCGGGACCGCGCCTGGTGACGTACGTACCGCTGGACGAGGAGACCCGCCGGCGCCTGGAGCTGCTCCGGGCGTCGGCGGCGCCGGCCCCCGCCTGAGGGGGCCCCGCCTGAGGGCCGCCTGCCCGACGGCCGCCTGCCGGGCCTGCCCGGTCCGCCGGGCTTACCGGAGCTCGGTCCGCCCGCCCCCGTCCGCCAGGCCCTCGGGCAGCCGGCCGGTGTGCACCACCCCGAGGGACTGGGTGGCCCGGGTCAGGGCGACGTACAGGTCGCTCGGCAGGAGGTCCGCCGGTTCGACGACGACCACGGAGTCGAACTCCAGGCCCTTGGCCTGGCGCGGGTCCAGCAGGACCACCGCACGGGTCAGGTCGGGCTCCGCGCCCGCCCGCACGTCCGGCAGTACGGCGGCCAGCGCCCCGTGCAGGGCCCGCGGGGCGATCACCGCGAGCCGGCCCTCGGCGGGCACGCCGCCGCCGACGGCCTCGGCGACCGCGGCGGCGACGTCCTGCGCGGCCCGCACCCAGGGCCGCCGCCCGGTCGCGCGCACGGAGCTCGGCGGCTCGAACCCGGGGTGGCGGGCCCGCAGCACGGCGGCCGCGACGTCCATGATCTCGGCGGGCGTGCGGTAGTTGACGCCGAGCCGGACGAGCTCCCACCGGTCGCCGACGTACGGGTCCAGGATCTCCTTCCAGGAGCCGCAGCCCGCCTCGTCCCCCGTCTGGGCGGGGTCGCCCACCAGGGTCATGGAGCGGGTCGGGCAGCGCCGCATGAGCAGCCGCCAGGCCATGGCGGACAGCTCCTGCGCCTCGTCGACGATGACGTGCCCGAAGGCCCAGGTGCGGTCGGCGGCGGCCCGCTCCGCGGTGCTGCGGTGGTCGGCCTCCTCGTGGCGCTCCGCCATCCGCTCGGCGTCGATGATGTCGTGCGCGGCGAGGAACTCGTTCTCCATGTCCTCGAACTCGTACGACTCCGAGCCGGCCGACAGGTCCAGCACGCCCTGCGCGTAGGCGATGCGCTCCTGGCGGGCGCGCTCCTCGGCGATGCGCTGCCTGCTGTCGTCGACGCCGAGCAGTTCGGCGGCCTCGTCGAGCAGCGGGATGTCCGCGGGCGTCCAGTCGCCGCCGGTGCGGCGGATCAACTCGGCGTCCGCCTCCGGGAGGTGGGTGGGATCGGCGAGGAAGTCGGCGACCAGGCCCTGCGGGGTGAGCGGCGGCCACAGGAAGTCGATCGCGGAGTGCACCTCGGCGCTGGTCGCGATCTCCTTTCCGAGCTGGGCGATGTCGTCCGGGCCGAGCAGGTTGGGGCCGCCGTACGGGTCTGCGCCGAGCCGGTCGGCGAGCTGTTCGGTGAGGGCGTCGATGACGGCGAACGCGAAGGTGGGGCGGGCCAGGTTGTGGGGCAGTCCGGTGGCGCGCGCCCGGTCCCGGGCCGCGTGCGCCATGGTGCGGTCCAGCAGCAGGGTCCCGTACTCGTCGTGGTCAATCTCCAGGGCCGGTTCGGGGACCACGGAGCTGTCCTCTCCGCTGCCGGCGGGCACGTCCTCCGGCAGGGTCTGCCGGTCGCCTACGACCCGGGCGAGGACCTCGGCCATCTCGGCGCGGCCCTTCACGGCGGCGGCGCCGGGCCGGTCGGTGCCGGTGGCGCGGATGCCCGGGTACAGCTCCCCCATGGTGGCGAGCAGCACGCCGGTCTCGCCGAGCGAGGGGAGCACCTCGCCGATGTAGCCGAGGAACGCCGGGTTCGGACCCACGATCAGCACGCCGCGCTTGGCGAGGAGTTCCCGGTGGGCGTAGAGGAGGTAGGCGGCCCGGTGCAGGGCGACGGCCGTCTTGCCGGTGCCGGGGCCGCCCTCCACCACGAGGACGCCGCGGTGCGGGGACCGGATGATGCGGTCCTGCTCGGCCTGGATGGTCTGGACGATGTCGTGCATCCGGCCGGTGCGGGCGGCGTCGAGTGCGGCGAGCAGCACGGCGTCGGCGTCGGGGCCCTCGAGCCCGGTCCGCTCGGGGTCGGTGAGGTCGAGGATCTCGTCGTGCAGGGCCGTGACCTCGCGGCCCTCGGTGGTGATGTGGCGGCGCCGGCGCAGGCCCATGGGGTGGTGGCCGGTGGCGAGGTAGAACGGGCGGGCCACGTCGGCCCGCCAGTCGAGGACGAGGGGGGTCCGCTCGGCGTCGTCGCGCCGGATGCCGATCCTGCCGATGTGGTGGTCGCGGCCGTCGGCGAACTCGAGGCGGCCGAAACACAGGCCGTTCTCGCCGGTGTTCAGTGCGGACAGCAGGCCCGACTGCTCGGCGACGAGTACGTCGCGCTCCAGGCGGGCCTGGAACCCGGTGCCGGCCGCGGCCAAGGCGTCGCGCATGGTGCGTTCGGCCTGGTCGCGCAGGTCGTCGAGGCGCGCGTAGAGCCCGTCGATGAATTGCTGCTCATGACGGAATTCCTCGGTTGACAATTTCACTCCCGACCCGGTACAGTGTCCCCGTAAGGCTTTCCTGCGCATGCCATTTCACAGCGTGCGAAACATCAAATATACGCGGTGGATCACCCCGGACGTCAATTCGCTCCGGGGCTTTTTTGTATCCCTGCACACCTCCCTGCATACGTCAGCCCGCTCGGGATAGACGTCACCCGTACGGTCCACTTGTCAGGCCTTTCGCACCCGGCCCTGCTGTGGTGGAGGGACGAGCCGTCGACCATACGGGGAACTCACATGTACGAAATGCACCTCGGCGAGGCGGTCACCGGGCAGGGCCCGGTCTGGCACGTCGTGACCCACGACCGCTCGACCACACTGTGCGGCCGCCCCCTGCTGCCAGCCGACAACGTCGAGACCGACCACCACTGCATGCCCTGCATGACGGCCTTCCGCGACGTGATGGGCCGCCGGGCCACGGGGAAGCAATGACCCCCGACCCCCGCACCGGCCCCCACGCGGACCCGGAGTCGGACCCGGAGTCGGACCCGAGCCGCGCGAACGGCAGGCACGAGTCGGCCAACGAGCGGGCCGACCGCCAGTGGCAGGAGCTGGTCCAGGAGATCCGCGTGGCCCAGACGGGCGTCCAGATCCTCTTCGGCTTCCTCCTGACCGTCGCCTTCACGGCGCAGTTCCAGAACCTCGCGCGGGCGGACCGGGCGATCTACATCGTCACCGTCGTCCTGGGCTCCCTGGCCACCGGAGCCCTGATCGGCCCCGTCGCCCTCCACCGCATCGTCGCCGGCCGCCGGATCAAGCCGCAGGCGGTGCGGTGGGCCTCGCGGCTCACCTTCGCGGGCCTGGTGCTGCTGCTGGCGACCCTGGTCGCGGCCCTGTTCCTCATCCTGCGCGTGGCCGCGGACCACTCCCTCGTCCCGTGGCTGGTGATCGGCGTGCTGGCCTGGTACCTGCTGTGCTGGTTCGCGCTGCCGCTGTGGGTCCGCAGCCGCCACACGCAGGCCGGGCCCGGAGGCGCGAGAAAAGCAAAGTGATCCTTATGGATCAGACCCTTGTTACCCTTCACTCCTTATCGATGACGCGTCGCTGACGCGACGGAGGGGGGGCGGGTCGCCGTGAAGACGATCGGACTGTTGGGCGGAATGAGCTGGGAGTCGACCGCGGCGTACTACCGCCTGCTGAACGAGTTCACCCGCGACCGGCTCGGCGGACTGCACTCCGCCCGCTGCGTCGTGTACTCGGTGGACTTCGCGGAGGTCGAACGCCTCCAGGCCGCAGGCCGCTGGGCCGAGGCCGGCGAGCTGCTGGCGGCGGCCGCCGGGGCCCTGGAGGCGGCCGGCGCCGACCTCGTGCTCATCTGCACCAACACGATGCACAAGGTCGCCGACCGCGTCCAGGCGGGCATCGGCGTGCCGCTGCTCCACCTCGCCGACGCCACCGCGGACGCCGTGAAGGCGGCGGGCGTCCGCCGGGTGGGCCTGCTGGGCACCGCGTTCACCATGGAGCAGGACTTCTACCGCGGACGGCTGGCGGCGGCCGGACTCGACGTCCGCGTGCCCGGCGCCGAGGGGCGGGCCCTGGTGCACCGGGTGATCTACGAGGAGCTGTGCCGGGGCATCGTGCGCGAGGAGTCGCGGGCCGCCTACCGCGCCGTCATCGAGGAGCTCGCGGCCTCCGGCGCCGAGGGGATCGTCCTCGGCTGCACCGAGATCGAGCTGCTCGTCGGCGCGGCCGACAGCCCCGTCCCCGTCTTCCCGACCGCCCGCATCCACGCCGAGGCCGCGGTGGCGGCGGCCCTGACCCCCACCGCGTAGCAGGTTGCGGCACGCGGGGCCCGGCCCGCCCGTGGTGTCATACGAGGGACACGCGGCAGGAGGCGGGAGGCACGGGCGCAGACATGGGGACACCACCGTGGGGCGCGGGCGGCCCGGGCGGGCACGCCGGGGCGGCGGCCGCCGGTGAGCCGGCGCGCGAGGGCCGGCACGCCGACTGGCTCGAGCTCTTCTTCGACCTGGTCTTCGTGGCGATCGCCGCCCAGGTCTCCCACCAGTTGCACGGCGATCCGGGGCTGCGCGACTTCGCCGTCTTCCTGGGGCTGTACTTCCCGCCCTGGTGGCTGTGGGTCAACCTCACGGTGTCGGCGAACCTCTTCGTCGACGACACGCCGCGCCGCCGGCTCCTGATGCTGTCCGCCATGCTCTGCATCGCCGTCATGGCCGCCGCCGTCCCGCAGGCCGACGCGGGCCGCGGGTCCGTGTACGCCCTCGGCTACGCCGGGACCCGGCTGGTCCTGCTCGGGCTGTGGTGGCCCGCCACCCGCTACCCCGCACCGCGGCGCGTCCCGCGCTGGCGCCCGCTGTCGTACTGCCTCGGCTCCGGCCTGCTGTGGGCCGCCTCCGCCGCCGTGCCGGCGCCCTGGCAGTACGCCGTCTGGGGCGTGCTCATCGCCGCCGAGATGGCGCTGCTGCTCACCGCGCGGGGCGCCGGCATCCCCGGCCGCGTGGACACCGGGCACCTCGTCGAACGCGTCGGGCTGGTCGTCATCATCGTGCTGGGCGAGTCCGTCATCGCCCTGGTCACCTCCGCCGACCACGCCTGGACCCTGCGGGCCGGGCTGGTCGGCGGCCTCGGGTTCGTGCTGCTCGCCGCGCTGTGGTGGTCGTACTTCGACTTCGGCTCGACCTCGGCCGACATCGTCCTCGCCGCCGCCGACGACCGCCGGGCGTACCTGCTGGCCCGGGACATGGGCGGCTTCCTGCACTTCTTCGTCACCGCGGGCGTGCTGTCGATGGCCGCGGGCCTGGCCACCGCCGTCGAGGACGCCGGGCACCCGCACCTGCCGGCCGGCGCCGTGGCGGCCCTGGCCGGGGGCCTGGCCCTCTACCACGCGGCCCACGTCTGCATCGCCCTGCGCTACGGGCGCCCCCTGGGCTCGGTCGCGGTGTGGGCCGTGCCCGGCATCGCCGTCCCCCTGCTGGTCCTGTGGGGCTCGGGCCGGCTCGCCCCCTGGCTGGTGGTGCTCCTGCTCGCCGCCGAGGCCATCGCCCACCTCCTGTACGCCCGGGCCGTCCTGCGCCGCCGCCTGGCCGCCAAGGCCGCCGCCGCACGGAACGGGACTCCGTAGGCGTCCCGTCCTGCGCCGCCGCCTGGCCGCCAAGGCCGCCGCCGCACGGAACGGGACTCCGTAGGCGTCAGCCGGGCGGTGGGTCCAGC
Source organism: Streptomyces sp. NPDC046866 (assembly GCF_040704625.1). Classification (NCBI taxonomy): domain Bacteria; kingdom Bacillati; phylum Actinomycetota; class Actinomycetes; order Kitasatosporales; family Streptomycetaceae; genus Streptomyces; species Streptomyces sp. NPDC046866. The sequence goes on along the minus strand of NZ_JBEYXN010000010.1, from coordinate 165,810 downwards.
CCGGCCAGCAGGCCGGCGACGTCGAGGCCCGTGGTGAGGTACTCCTCGAACAACCGGTTGTTCAGCGCCCACGGCGACCTCCGCCGCCGAACGAGGCCCACGGCCCCCGCGGCCCCGTGCCCGAGCCCGATCAGCGCCTGCGCCACGACCAGCCCGGACCGGTTGTACCCCGCATGGCAGCGGACCAGGGCGGCCCGGCCGCCGCGCACGGCCTTCCCCGCCTCATCGGCCGCCTGCTGGACCGACCGGAGCTGCGCAGCGGTGAGCGGACCGTCCGGAATCTCGGCGAGCCGGTGCTCGACGTCCGGCGCCGGCCCGTGTCCCGGGCGGGTGAACAGGCTGATGACCAGGTCGAAGTCACTGCCCACGACGGCCTGGCGGGTCTCCCCCAGGCCGTCCACCCAGAAGTGGCCGCCCATCCACAGCCCCGGAACGATCTCGTCCCAGGGAGCCGTCGGCGGCTCGGGCGCGCCGGACTCCTTGCGGCGTGTCCTCACCCTCAACCCCCCTCCCGACGGGCGGTGCGTCCGCAGTCGGTCCTGCCCCGCCCTGCTGACCCGCCCTGCCGCCCTGCCGTCCTGCCGTCCTGCCCCGCCCTCCATGGTCGCGCGCACGGTCCCCTGCGGGTGGCCGCTTCGGCGGAAGTGCCCGCGGGACCGGTCCCCCGCCGCCGGTCGGACCGTAGGGCCGGCGGCGGGGCCAACGGCGGGCGGGCGGCGCCCTACCCTGGGCCGGGGCGCCCGGAGGGGGGCCGGCCCCGCGCTGCCGGTCGGACAGGAGACGTGGAGATGAGCGACACCGCCCGGGTGGCCCTGGCCACCTCGGCCGAGGGCCTGGCCTGGGACACGGACCTGCCGCGGCTGCTGGAGGCGCTGCGGGCGCGCGGCCTCGACGCGGTGGCGGCGCCCTGGGACGAGCAGGGCTTCGACTGGTCGGCGTGCGATGCGGTGGTCGTCCGTTCGACCTGGGGGTACGCCCGGCAGCGGGCGGCGTTCCTGGCCTGGGCGGACGCGGTGGGCGCCGTGGCGCGGCTCGACAATCCGGCCCCGGTCCTGCGCTGGAACACCGAGAAGACCTACCTGCGGGACCTCGCCGGGCGCGGCGTGCCCGTCGTCGCGACCCGCTTCATCGCCCCCGGCGAGGAGGCGGTCCTGCCGCAGCGGGGCCAGTTCGTCGTCAAGCCCGCCGTCTCGGCCGGCGCGTACGACACCGCCCGCTACACCCAGGAGCACCACGGGCCGGCCGCCCGGCACATCGCCGCACTGCACGGCTCCGGGGCCACGGCGATGGTGCAGCCGTACCTGCAGCGGATCGAGGAGGGCGAGCGGGCGCTGGTCTTCCTCGGCGGCGTCTTCAGCCACGGCGTCCGCAAGGGGCCGGTGCTCACCGAGGCCGGGGTCATCGACAACGACCGCGTTCCGCACCCGGACCTGGCACCGCACCGGCCGACGGCCGCCGAACTGGCGCTGGCCCGGGCCGCGCTGGCCGCCGTACCGGGGGCGGCCCCGCTGCTGTACGCGCGGGTGGACATGGCGACCGGCGACGACGGGGAGCCGGTCGTGATGGAGCTCGAACTCGTCGAGCCGAACCTGTTCGCGGGGCACGGCGGGGACGCGCCGCTGCGCTTCGCGGAGCTGGTGCACGAGCGCGCGGCAGCGGCCCGCTGAGGGGCGGCTGGACGCCATCGGTCGTTCCGGGGCAACTCCCTTGGAGGAAAAGGCGATTCGGCGGTCGACGGCCTGCCCGGCTGCCACCATGCGGGGATGAACTCACGACGCGTCGCGGCCGCGGTGGCCGCCGTCTCGCTCCTCACCCTCGCCGGCTGCGGCAGCGACCCGGCCGCCTCCGGCTCCCGGGCCGAGAGCGGGGCGGCCGCCGCCGCGGCCGCACCCGTGGCACCCGTGGCCCCCGCCGCCTCGGTGGAACCGTCCGCCGCGCCCTCGACGGAGCCTCCCGCGGCCGCGTTCGCATCGGCGCCGGCCCCGGCGGCCACCGCCGACTCCCCCGGCGGGGCGCCGCCCTCCGCCGCCGGGTCGCCCCCGAGCCCCGCGCCCGAGCAGCGCGCCACGTACCTGGCCTCGCTCGACAAGATCGACCCCCAGATCATCGGCGGCGACGAGGAACAGGCCGTCGGCCGGGGCCTGGAGCAGTGCCGGTTCATGGCGGGCGAGCACGACGCGGGCAAGCGGCTGGAGTCGACCGCCGCGCGCTTCACGGGAGCCACCCACCCCAACGGCTTCGGTCCGATGAAGAACGTGCTCATCCTGGCGGCCGTGAAGGCCAACCTCTGCCCCGCCTCCTGAACGGCCGCGCTGTCTGGGGTTGCTGTCGGAGGACGAGTGGGAACCGTCGGACGCGTTGGACGGGGGCTCAGGCGCGGCGGACGCGGGCGAGGACGAGGACGGTGTCGTCGCCGGCCGTCTCGGGCAGCAGCTCGGCGAGGATGCGCTCGGCCGCATCCTCCAGCGAGCCGACCGGCCCGGCCAGGCGGCTGCACAGTGCGTCGATGCCGGCGTCGATGTCCTGGCCCCGCGCCTCCACGAGGCCGTCGGTGTAGAGGGCCACGGTGGCGCCCTCGGGGAGGTCGGCCTCGATCGTCCGGTACGCCACCCCGCCCACCCCCAGGGGCACCCCGAGCCCTCCGGCGAGCGTCCGCACCGTGCCGTCGCGGTGCCGGACCAGGGCCGGCGGGTGGCCCGCGTTCGCGACGAGGGCGCGGCCGGTGCGGGGGTCGTAGAGCAGGATCAGACAGGTCGCCCAGTCGATCCCGGCCTCCTCGGCGCAGTCGTCGAGCTCGGCGAGCAGCGCCGCGGGGTCGCGGACGTGCCGGGCCAGCGCCTTGGCGGTGATCCGCAGCCGCCCCATGGCCGCGGCCGCGGGTACCCCGTGGCCCATGACGTCGCCGACCACGAGGGCCACGCGGCCGTCCGGCAGGGCGATCGCGTCGTACCAGTCGCCGCCGACCTGGGTGACGCGGCTGCCGGGCAGGTAGCGGTGGGCGATGTCGACGTACGGGCCGGCGGCCGGGGCGCTGGGGAGCAGGGCGCGCTGGAGGGTGAGCGCGATGTCCTGGACCCGGCCGTAGAGGCGGGCGTTGTCCAGGCACAGGGCGGCGCGGGAGGCGAGTTCGCCCGCGAGGCGGAGGTCCTCCTCGGCGAAGGCGGGGCGGGCCGCCGAGCGGCCGAACATGGCGATGCCCTGGACGGTGCCGCGCGCGATGAGCGGGGCGATGAGGATGCAGGCCAGTCCGCTCTCCAGGAGCAGCCGAGCGCGCTGCCGGTGGGTGACGGTCCGGGTCACGAACTCCTCGTTGACGGCTGCGGACAGGGGCCGGCCGCTGCTGAGCATCTGGTGGATGCTGGAGCCGGGCGGGTACGTCACCTTCTCCAGGCCGCTCACGAGCTCGACGGCGGGCTCGGCGAGGGTGGTGCCGGAGGCGATCCGGCGGGTCGACAGCGGCAGCAGCGGGTCGAAGTCCGCGCTCTCGTCCATCCACTCGACGAGTTCGACGACGCAGGCGTCGCAGAACTCGGGCACGACCGCGGCGACCAGCTCGCGAGCGGTGACCTCCAGGTCGAGGGTGGTACCGATGCGGGCCGCGGCCCGGTCCAGCAGGGCGAGGCGCTGGCGGGCGGCGCTCGCCTCGAGGATGGCCTGCTCGCGGTCGGTGACGTCGACGAGCAGGCCGCCCAGGCCGCGCCGGGTGTCGCCCGCGCCGGTGAGCGGGAAGAAGCTCACCGAGCGGACCTGGTCGGTGTCCGGTCGGCCCGGGGTGCGCAGGCCGACGAGGGCGGCGACGACGGGCCGGTCCTCGCGGGCGACGGAGCGCAGCATCCGCTGGAACTCGCCGCCGTCCGAGGTGAGCATGACCTCGGTGACGGGGCGCCCGAGGTGGTCGGCGACGGGGACCCCGTCCATGTCGGCGAGGGCCTGGTTGAGGTGCACGTAGCGCAGGTCCTCGTCGAGCATCACCAGGCCGATCGGGCAGGTCTCGAAGAGGGCGTCGAGGAAGACGAGGTTGGTCTTCACCCGGTCCAGCTCGTCCCCGCGGCTGGCCAGGCCCAGGACGACGGAGCGGCCCGCGGGGTCGACCAGCGGGAAGACGCGGAAGCCGCAGTCGAAGACCCCGCCGTCGCGGTGCAGGGCGGGCATGCGCGCGCGCCAGTACCCGAGGGTGCGGGCGCGCTCGGCGAGGCGGTCGGCGCCGCCGGGGGCGCCGGGCGGCGGCTCGGGGAAGAGCAGGCCCGCGGGACGGCCCAGCACGGCCTCGGCCGGGTGTCCGAAGAGGCTGTGCGCGCCGGGGCCCCAGTAGCGGAGGCGGTCCTCGTCGTCGATGCCGAAGACGGCCACCACCACGTGTTCGAGCAGGGCGCCCGGTTCGGACCGGATCGGGCCGGGGTCCTGCTCGTCCCCCGGCCGGTCCGGTGGCATCGCCGGCCCCCCTTCTGCGCGCCTGGAGCGGGTGGCTGTCGTGGCTGTCCGGTACCCGCGCGGCAGGCGCGGCGCGGGTCGCTCCCTCAATTCTGCCCGGCATCGGCACCGGGGACATTCCGGCGGCGCAGGCCGGTCGGCTCGGGCGCCCGCGCCGGGGCGTTTCGGCAGGTCGGGGACTCTTTCCGGGGCGTCCGGCGCGGGACGCGGGGCGAGGCGAGGGGCGAGGGGGAACGCCCCGTCCGTTGCCCCCGCCGCACGGGCCTGCCGGCCGGGACGGGCCGGAACCGTGCGCAGCGCGGTCCGCGGCGGCGCACCCCTGGGCCCGCCGCCGCTGTGGTGGCGCGCACGGGGGCACGCACGGGCCCGCCGTGTCGGGCCCACCGCCGTGCGGAGGCCTTCCCCAGCCCGCGCCTTCCGACGCCGGGGCTCCGCCCCGGACCGCGTTCGGCGCGAAGGCCGTCGAGGGCGGCCTCACGGGGCGGGGCGCGTCGACACCGTCAACACCGCTCCCGTGAAGGGGTCCCTCTTCCGGACGGGGGCGGACCGCGGACCGCGGCGGGCCGCGTTACTGCCGCCCGGCCGCTGCAATGTGGCTGTCCGTCACACGCGCCTGCGCCCGGGGCGGATACGAGCGGGTGAACGGCGCGGCCTCCCGCACCTTCGGACCCGGCGCGGATGGCCGGGCGGCGGCCCGGCAGGCCGTACGATCCCCCTTCTCCCCCACCCTCTGCGCCCTTCCCCGCAGTTCACCGCAGTCCACCGCAGCCGAGGAGTACCGTGCGCCTGCCCGCCCACCGCCGTCCGACGATCGGCGCCGTCCTGCTGGCCGTGACGGCCGTCCTGGCGCCGGCGGCCACCGCCCACGCCGCCGCCTCATCCCCGTACGCCGCGCCCGCCGCCCCTGCGCCGGCCCCGGCGCCCGATGCCCAGGCGCTCGTCCGGGCGCTGCGCAGCACGACCGCGGCCGGGGCGCCCGGCGCCATGGCCCGCTTCACCGGTCCGGGCGGGGTGCTGGCCCGGACGGTGGGGGTCCGGGACCGGTCCACGGGTGCCCCGATGGATCCGCGGGCCCGCTTCCGGATCGGCAGCGTGACCAAGACGTTCTCCACCGTCGTCCTGCTCCAGCTGGTGGCCGAGGGCCGGCTCGGGCTGGACGACCCGGTGGGGCGCCACCTGCCCGGGCTGCTGCCCGACGACCGGATCACGGTGCGCCATCTGCTGACCCACCGCAGCGGGCTCGCGGACTACACGGAGGCGATGTTCGCCCGTACCGTGCCCGGCTTCGAAGCCGTCCGCACGAGGGTGTTCGCCCCGCGCGAGCTGGTGGACCTCGCGCTGCGCGAGCCGAGGACCGCCGAGCCGGGAGCCGCGTACGGGTACTCGAACACCAACTTCGTGATCGTCGGCATGCTCGTCGAGAAGGTCACCGGGCGTCCGGTCGGCCGGGAGTACGAGGACCGCATCATCCGGCCGCTGAAGCTGCGGGACACCTCGTACGTGCACCCGGACACCGCCGTCCGGGGGCGGCACGTGCGCGGCTACCTCCACCCCGACGAGGCGGGGGCGGCGCTGGTGGACGCGACCGAGCAGACGGCGTCCTGGGCGCAGGCCGCCGGAGCGATGATCTCCAACCCGGCGGACCTGAACACCTTCGTCTCCGCGCTGCTCGCGGGCCGGCTGCTGCCGGACCGACTGATGGACCAGATGCTCGCCATGAGCCCGACCGACACGGCCGGCACCCGGTTCTACGGGCTGGGGCTGCGCCGGTACGACCTGTCGTGCGGGGTGTCGGTGTACGGCCACACGGGCACCGTGCAGGGCTACTACACGTACGCCTTCGCCACGCGGGACGGCCGGCGCTCGCTGGCCGCGATGGCCAACACCTCGAACCGGGGGGAGGCGAACACCGCCCTGGGCGGCACGCTGGAGGCGGCGTTCTGCGGGGCACGGGCCGCGGCCGCCCCGGCGGCCGGGCGCGGCTTCGCGGTCCGGGCGGAGCCGGACCTGCCGGAGCGCGGCTGAGGCCGGCCGCGCCCCGGCCGGTGTCAGACGAGGCTGCGGCGGCGGTGCAGCAGGACCGCCGTCAGGGCGACCAGCGCTGCGGCGAGGCCGAGGTACACGACGGTGTCCACCGCCTGGAAGGTCCAGAAGTCGGAGCTCGGGTAGACCTTGTGGACCCGGCCGACATAGCCGTGCCCGGCCATGCAGGCGCGCAGTTCCTCACCGGAGACGGTGCAGTTCTCCAGCGGGTGCTGGACCCCGTCCGGGGTCAGGTAGCGGTAGCCGGCGGACCAGGCGCTGCCGAGGAGCTGTTTGGGCGTCATCCCGGGGGTGATCCGGTCGGTGGGGGCGACGAAGTCGCGCCGGAAGAGGGTCAGGAAGGCCGTGACGCCGAGGACGGCGACGGCGGTCAGGCCCATGGCCGGGAGGGTCCGGCGGACGAGCAGTCCGATCGCGGTTCCGGCGGACAGGGCGAAGAGGGAGCAGGCGACGGCGGCGGGCCCTGACCCGTTGAGGATGTACGGGTCGTGCCAGTAGACACCGTTCTGCATGTTGGAGATGGGCTCCCACCACCAGGCGAGGAGGGCGGCGAGGGCCGCGGAGACGACGGCGGCGCAGAGGGCGGCGAGGCCGAAGCGGGCGGCGAACCAGCTGCGGGCGCCGACTCCCTGGGTCAGGGCGACCTTGACGGTGCCCCGTTCCACTTCGCGGCCGATCAGCGGGGCGCCCCAGAACATGCCGATGACGGCGGGCAGCAGCACGGCGACGGTGCCGAGGGCCCGGATGCCCGGGGTGTGCTCGAAGACGGCCACCTCGGTGGAGGTGCGGCAGACGCCGTTCCAGCCCTTGCAGGAGGAGAGGTCGTAGCCGCCGACCGCCGCCATGAGGTCGGCGCGTTCCAGGACGACCCAGACCGCGCAGCCTGCGACGAGCAGGAGGCCGGCGAGGATCAGCAGGCGCTGCTGGCGCCAGGCGAGCCAGAGGGTCCCGGTCATGCGGCGGCTCCCGTCTGCGCGGCGGCCGGGGCCGGGGCCGCGGCCGTCGGCGGCGGGCCGGTGCGGGGTGTGGAGCGCAGGTGGGCCAGGAGGAGCTCCTCGAGCGAGGGGGTGGCGGTGATCCAGCGCGCGTCGGCGCCGGCCGGGAGGGCGGAGCCGGGTGCGTTGCGCACGACGGCAGTCAGCTGGCGGCCGGTGGTGGTGGCGTGGACGACCGCGGAGCGGTCGGCGCCCGCGGGCAGGCCGTCGGGAGTCTGCGGGTCGGCGCGGCCCGTGAGGCGGGTGTAGGCCTCCTGGAGGTCCTGGGTGTCGCCGGCGAGGCGGATGCGGCCGTCCTGGAGGAGCAGGACGTGGTCGCAGGCGTTCTCCAGCTCGGGCAGCACGTGCGAGGAGATCACGACGGTGATCCCGCGGTCGGCGGCCTCGGCCATGAGCAGGCCCATCACCTCGTGGCGGACCACCGGGTCGAGGTCGGCGAGCGGCTCGTCGAGCAGGAGGAGGTCGGCCTGCCTGCCGAGGGCCAGGGCCAGGGCGACGCGGGTGCGCTTGCCCCCGGAGAGGGTGCCGACGCGGGCGGTGAGGGGGATGTCGCCGTCCCGGACGAGGCGTTCGGCCCGGGCCTGGTCCCAGCGGCGGCCGCCGAGCCTGCGGCCCACGGCGAGGGTGTCGGCGACGGTGAACGTCGGGTAGAGCGGCCGGTCCTGGGCGAGGAAGGCCGTACGGTCGCGGGCCTGGCGGCTGCCGGGGGCGGCGCCGAAGACCCGTATCTCGCCGCCGGTGGGCCGCAGCAGGCCGGTCATCAGGTGGAGCAGGGTGCTCTTGCCGGCCCCGTTGGGGCCGACGAGTGCGGCGATGCGGCCCTGCGGCAGCTCGAACGTGCAGCCGCTCAGGGCCTTCTTCCCCCGGTAGGCGTATGCGGTCGCCGTTGCCCGGAGCGCCGGGACGGCGGTCGGGTCGTTCACGTGGTGTCCTCTCGTGACGGTGCGTCCGCGCCTGGTCGGGGCGCGGGCGCGGGGGCCGTCGTCTCGGCGAGTGCCGCCTCGACGAGGGCGAGGATGTCGGCGCGCCCCAGTCCTGCCGCCTGGGCCCTCGCCGTCCAGGCGAGGAGCTCGGCGCGCAGGGGCGAGTCGGCCGCGGCTTCGGGGCGCGAGAGGGAGCGGGTGACGAACGTGCCCCGTCCGGGGCGCGGTTCGACGAGTCCCTCGCGCTCCAGCTCGCGGTAGGCCTTCAGCACGGTGTTGGGGTTGATCGCGGTCGCCTCGACGACGGCCCGGGCCGTGGGCAGCCGGTCCCCCGGTTCCAGCACGCCCAGCCTGAGCGCCTGTTTGACCTGGTTGACGAGCTGCAGGTACGTGGCGACGCCGCTGTGCCGGTCCACCTGAAACTCGATCATCGCCGCCACCCCTGCACCATTCCACTAATGTGTTAGTGGAATGGTGCAGCGAGGGATGAGGGTACGTCAAATCGAGACGGGGCACGCGCGGAAGACGGCGGGCCGGTTGCCGGCTCAGGCGTCCAGCGGGAGCCGGGCCACCAGGCGGGCGCCCTTCGGGGAGTCCGCGACGGCGAGGGTGCCGCCGAGGCGCGTGGCGATGTCGCGGGCTATGGCGAGTCCCAGGCCGGTGCCGCCCTCGTCGCGGCTGCGGGCGTCGTCGAGGCGGGTGAAGCGCTCGAAGACGCGCTCGCGGTCCGCCGGGGCGATGCCGGGGCCGTCGTCCCGGACCTCCAGGACGGCGGCGCCCCGCACGGCGTCGGCGCGCAGCGAGAGCCGCACGCGCGTCACGGCGTGCCGCTGCGCGTTGTCCAGGAGGTTGGTGACCAGGCGGGAGAGCCAGAGGGTGCTGCCGCGCACGGTGGCCTCGTCGGCCATCTCCAGCTCCACGGGGATCCGGTCGCCCCCCCGGGCCCGGGCGGCCCCGCGGGCGACGGCCGCGAGGTCGACCGCCTCGGCGGGCGCCGGCTCCGAGGTGTCCAGACGAGCCAGCAGGAGCAGGTCGGAGGCGAGGTCCTGGAGCCGGACGGTGTCCTCCAGGGCGCCGCCCACCAGCTCGCCCCACAGGGCCGGATCGGGGTGGGCCCGGGCGACCTCCAGCTGGGTGCGCAGCACGGTGATCGGGCTGCGCAGCTCGTGCGAGGCGTCGGCGATGAACCGGCGCTGGCGGATCCCGGCCGCCTCCAGCCGGTCCAGGGTGGCGTTCATCGTGGCGGCGAGCCGGGCGATCTCGTCCTGGCTGCGCGGGACGGGCACGCGGCGGTGCAGGTCGCGCTCGCTGATCTCGGCGACCTCGTCGCGGATCGCCTCGACGGGGCGCAGCGCCCAGCCGGTGACCCGCCAGGTGACGAAGCCGACCGTGAGGACGAGCAGCGGTACGACGACGGCCAGCGCGGCGGTGATGGTCTCGTCCGCGGTGTCGGCCTGCCGCAGCGAGGTGCCCGCGTACACGGTGACCAGCCCCTGCCCGGTGACGGTGGTGACCTGGACGACGCGGTGGCGGTGCCCGCCGCGGGCGGCACCGCCCTTCCAGGTGCCGCGGACGGTACCGGGCTTGCCCGGGCGGCTCGGGGTGAGGGCGGGCCGCCCGAGGAGGTCGGGGCTGGCCGCCAGGACGCGGCCGTGGGCGTCGACGACCTGGAGGAAGTCGGCTCCGCGCCCCGGGGCCAGGACGGGTTCGAGCCGGCCCGAGGCGGCCAGGGCGGCGGTCGCGAGGGCCTGCTGTTCGGCGTCGGCCTGGGCGCCGCGCACCAGGTTGCCGTCGAGCACGCCGAGCAGGGCGAAGGAGGCCGCGCCGAGCGCGAGGGCGACCACGGTCGTGGCGCCGAGGGTGGCCCGGGCGCGCACCGACCGGGGGCGCAGCCGGCGGGCCGTCCGCAGGGCCCGGGCCGCGAGGCGGCGGAGGGCGGCGACGGGGCGCCGTCGGCGGTCGCGGGAGTCAGCCACCGTCGGCAGCCAGCCGGTAGCCCGCTCCGCGGACGGTCTCCACCGCGGAGCGCCCGAACGGCGTGTCGATCTTCCGGCGCAGTGCGCTGACGTGCACCTCGACCACGTTGAGGTCGCCCTCGTAGGCCGAGTCCCAGACGTTCTCCAGGATGTCGCGCTTCGGTACGACCTCTCCGGCGCGCCGGGCCAGGTATTCCAGCACCGCGAACTCGCGGGAGGTGAGCCGGGCCTCGGCGCCGCCGCGGGTGACCAGCTGCCGGGCCGGGTCGATCACCAGGTCACCGAACTCCAGGACCTGCGGGCTGCGCCGGCCGGTGCGCCGGATCAGGGCGCGCAGCCGGGCGACCAGGACCACGTACGAGAACGGCTTGGACAGGAAGTCGTCGGCGCCGGTGTCGAGCGCCTCGGCCTCGTCGTACTCGCCGTCCTTGGCGGTGAGCATCAGGATCCCCGACTCGCAGCCGCTCGCACGCAGCCGGGCGCAGACCCGGTAGCCGTTGAGGCCGGGCAGCATGATGTCGAGGACGATGGCGTCGTAGTCGTGCTCGGCGGCCAGCCACAGGCCCTGCAGGCCGTCGTGGGCGACGTCCACCGAGAAGCCCTCGGCCTGCAGCCCCCGCTGCAGGGCTGCGGCGAGCCGCTTCTCGTCCTCCACCACCAGTACGCGCATGGGCACAAGGTTCTCAGGTCGCCGGGCCGGGTTGCTGAAGAGCTCTTCAGCCGCCTTCAGCGGGGCTTCAGCTTCCGGCGGGCAGGATCGCGCGGGCCGGGCACGCCGTCCGCCAGAACGCGAGGAGGAGTCACATGACCCAGTCCAGTCCCCAGCCCCCGGAGTCCGCGACGGACGCGGAGGAGACGAAGCCGGCCGCCGCGGCGGGCCAGGGCCGTGCGCGCCTGGTGCGGCTGGTCCGCGAGGGCCGGGCCCGCTGGGTGGCGCTCGGGCTGGTCGTCGCCGTGGGAGGCGGGGCCGCCGCGGTGGCGGTGGCCGAGCACCACCACGGCGAGCGCGGGCACGCCCGCTTCGCGGCCGAGGGCCGCGAGCACGGCCACGGCGGGAAGCAGGCGGGCGGCCCGTTCGCGGGCAAGCGGCACAAGAGCGGCGAGCCGGCCGTCGTCGACGGCAAGCGCGGCTGGCCGGCGCCGGCCGCACCGGGGCAGCGGGCGGGCGGCGGCCTGAAGGCGCCCGCCCCGCTGCCGTCCCTGCCGGCGGCCCAGGCCCTGGAGAAGGCGGCCGCGGCCGTGGAGGGCGGCAAGGTCGAGGCGCTGCGGTCGGTACCCCAGGAGGGCGGCAAGAGCGGCTGGCTGGCCGTGGTCATCGGGCCCGACGGGGTGCGGCACGCGGTCACGCTGTCCGGTGAGGACGGCACGGTCACCTCCAACTCCGTGGCCGGCAGGGGGCTGCACGGCGCCCGCTGAGGCGGGCGGGCGGCCGGGCGGCCGGGTGGGCGGGCCTTCAGGCCTCCCGCCCGGCCGCCTCGGCGAGCTGCCGGCACAGCACCCGGCAGGCCGACAGCACGTGCTCCTCGGCGGCCTCCCGGGCCGCCCGGCCGTCGCCGGCGCGCAGGAGCCGGACGAGCTCGCGGTGCTCGGCGACCACGGCCGCACGGTAGTCGTCGTGGCCGAGGCGGACGCGCGTGAGCTGGTAGAGGTGGACCTGCGAGCGGATGCCCGTCCAGCCGTCGTAGAGGCGGCGGTTGCCGGAGAGCCGGTGGATCCGGTCGTGGAAGTCCAGGTCGAGGGCGAGGAGCCGGGGGCCGTCCGCGCCCCGGGCGAGCTCCGCCGCCATCTCGTCGACCCGGGAGTCGAGTTCGGCGGTGTCCTCCGCCCCCGCCCGCTCGGCGGCGAGGCGCGCGGCGAGGCCTTCCAGGGCGGCCCGTACCGCGTACAGCTCCTCCGCCTCGGGGGCGGTGACCTCGATGACCTTCGTGCCGCGGTGCCAGGCGCTGCGGGTGAGCCCCTCGCGGGCGAGGACGGCCAGGCCCTCGCGCACCGAGCCCCGGCTGATGTCGAGCGACCCGGCGAGTTCGACCTCGCGGAGCGGGGCGCCGGGCGGGAAGTGGCCGGCGAGGATCGCCTCGCGGATCCGGTCGGCGGCCTCCGCGGCCAGACCGCGGCGGCGGGCGCGGCCCATGCCGGCGCCCGAGGGAGTCTCCATATGTCGAATGTTGACATTGGTCCCCCGGGCCGGTCAAAGTCGGGGCAGCAAGCGATGAGGAGACCGCGATGAGCAGCCGACCCGACGACGTCGGACCCCCGCCGATGCGACCGGGGGCGGGCCGGGGCGTCCTGGTGACCGGTGCGTCCCGGGGCATCGGGCGGGCCGTCGCCGCGGCCTTCGCGCGGCGCGGGGACCGGGTGGCCGTGCACTGCTCGACCCGCCGCGGCGATGCGCGGGAGACCCTTGCGGGGCTGGAGGGCGCCGGGCACATGCTCGTCGAGGGCGACCTCACCGATCCGGTGCGCGTCGAGGCCCTGGTCGACGAGGCGGCCGAGGCGCTGGGCGGGGTGGACGTGCTGGTGAACAACGCCGCGGTGATGGTCCGCCACCCGCTGCCCACCACCTCGTACGCCGCGTGGCAGGAGGCCTGGCAGCGCACGGCGGCGGTGAACCTCTTCGGCGCGGTCAACATCAGCTACTGCGCCGCCCGGCGGATGATCGCCGAGGGCCGTGCGGGCCGCATCGTGAACGTGGGGTCGCGCGGCGCGTTCCGCGGTGAGCCCGACCATCCCGCGTACGGGGCCACCAAGGCGGCGCTGCACGCGTTCGGCCAGTCCCTGGCCGTGTCGCTCGCGCCGCACGGGATCGCGGTGGCCTCGGTGGCACCGGGCTTCGTCGCGACCGAGCGGGTCGCGGACCGGCTCGCCTCCGCCGAGGGTGCGGCGATCACCGCGCAGAGCCCGTTCGGGCGGGTCGCCGAGCCGGAGGAGATCGCCTCGGCCGTCCTGTACCTCGCCTCCCCCGAGGCCGCGTGGTCCTCGGGCACGGTCCTGGACGTCAACGGCGCCTCTTACCTCCGCACCTGACCCGCCGACGTTCGGTGCCCGGCGGAGCCGGGTTCCTCGGGGCGCCACCCCGAACCCCGCGCCTCAAACGCCGGCGGGGCTGGAATGGCCGGACCCCCGGCTCAGGTGTCGGCGGGAGCCGGCCGGGCTCCTGGGGCGCCGCCCCACACCTCGCGCCTCGAACGCCGGCGCGGCTGCATGGTCAGGCGGTGGGGAAGACCGTTGAGGCGTCTGCCGCGTAGGCGCGCAGCAGCGGCTGGATTCCGCCCACCGGGTCGTCTGCCGGGCAGGGCGGCAGCAGGCGCCGCAGTTCCGTGGGGGTGGCGTGGCTCAGCAGCCAGCCGCGGGCCCATGCCGGATCCGCCGCCCGGTCGGCGCTGCGGATGCCGGCCTCGGCGGCGGCGTACGCGGCGCCCGGAACCTGCCCGGTGATGACCGGGAACAGGTGCTCCTCCTCGGCCTCGATGTGGTCGACCAGGAGGTCCCGCTGCCGGGCGAGGGCGTCGGCCAGCGGCCGGGCGTGCCGCCCGGGTTCGGCGGCGAAGCGGTCCGCCGTCCGGTCGCAGTCGGCCTGGAGGGCGTCGAGCGCCTCGTGGTCGTCGACGAAGCGCACGATGCCGGCGACGGCCTCCGCCGGGTCGGCCACCGCGTCCAGGACCACCGGCCACAGGACCTCGTCCTCCCCGCGGTGGTGGCCGCGTACGACCTCGTTGTAGCGGTGGACGTACGCGGCGATGGCGGCGGCCCGCGCGGGCGACACCTCCTCGGCGGCCGTGGCGAGGCCGTCGAGCAGCCGGGCGAGGCGGTCGGCGTCGGTCAGGATCGCCCGGTGCGCCAGCCGGATCCCGGTCAGGTCGGGAACCGCCGGAAAGCCGTGGTGGTGCCGGGCCGGCGGGGTGTCGTGTTCGCTGTCCATGGCACGACTGTGCGGGGTCGGGGTCGGCGTCCGGTCAACGTTCGATGAACGCCGCCCGCGGCCGTAGGCTCGTACCTCCGCCCCGCCCCTCTCCTGATCCCGGGAACCACGATGCCGTACACCGGTCCGCAGTCCGTCGACCGCGCACTGGAGATCCTCGACGCCGTCGCCGACGCGGGCGCTCCGGTCACCGCCAAGGCGCTGGCGCGCCGGCTGGAGTGCTCGCTGTCCACCGCGTACCACCTGCTGGCCCCGCTGACCGAGCGCGGCTACCTCGTGCGCACCGCGCAGGGCTACGCGCTCGGGCCCAGGATCCCCGGGCTGCAGCGGAGCCTGATGCAGCACCTGGAGCCCGTGCCGCGCATGGCGGACCTGCTGGCCCGGCTGCGCCGGACGACCGGGGCCGAGGCGTACTACACCGCCTACCGCGGCGGGCTGATCACGGTGGTCGACACGACGGCCCCGGTCACCGACACCGGCAACCCGTTCGCCCCCGGCCGGGAGACCCGGGCCCATGCCACCGCGCACGGCAAGGCGCTGCTGGCCGAGCTGCCCCGGCCGGTGCTGCGCCGGTACCTGGCCGCGCACGGGATGCCCCGGCTGACGGGCGCCACCATCACCTGCGCGGAGCTGCTGGAGGCGGAGCTGTCCCGGGTGCGCGGGCAGGGCTTCGCGCTGTCGGTCGGCGAGGCCGATCCCGCGTACAGCTGCCTGGCGGTGGCGCTGCCGCCCGGGCCCGGGCGGGGCGGTGACGGCGGGGCCGTGCACGCCCTGTCGGTGTCGCTGCCGACCGTGGAGTTCCGGCGGCGCCCGCAGGAGATCCGGGCGGCGCTGGCGCAGGCGGCCGCGGGCTGCGGGTGATCCGTTCGCGGGACCGGTTTTCCGATGCTGCCGGAAAACCGGGCGGCGCGGCGTGCAGCGGGCCCGGCCGCCTGACAGGGTGGTCCGCATGATCTTCATCGCCGTCAGGTTCGACGTCCGCCCCGAGTTCAGCGACAACTGGCTCACGCTCGTCGACGACTTCACCCGTGCCACCCGCAACGAGCCGGGCAACCTCTTCTACGACTGGTCGCGCAGCGTCGACGACCCGAACAAGTACACGCTCCTGGAGGCCTTCGTCGACGCCGAGGCGGGCGCCGCGCACGTCGCCTCGGACCATTTCAAGGCCGGGATGGAGACGCTGGCCGGCGCCATCGCCACCACCCCGGAGATCATCCACGTGGAGGTCCCGGGCCAGGGCTGGAGCGCCATGGCCGAGCTCTCCCCGCGCGGCTGACCCGCCGTCCGGCCGGCGCAGCCGTCAGGCGGGGAGGTCCAGCAGGCGGGTGGCCATCTCGCGCATCTCGACCTTGCGGACCTTCCCGGTGACGGTCATGGGGAACTCCTCCACGACGTGGACGTAGCGCGGGATCTTGAAGTGGGCCAGCCGTCCGTCGCAGTAGGCGCGGACGGCTTCGGCCGTCAGCGGCTCGGCGCCCTCCCGCATCCGCACCCACGCCATCAACTCCTCGCCGTACTTGGCGTCGGGCACGCCGATGACCTGGACGTCCAGGACGTCGGGGTGGGCGTGGAGGAACTCCTCCACCTCCCGCGGGTACACGTTCTCACCGCCGCGGATCACCATGTCCTTGATGCGGCCGGTGATGCTCAGGTAGCCGTCGTCGTCCATGACCGCGAGGTCCCCGGTGTGCATCCAGCGCGCCGCGTCCACGGCCTCGGCGGTGCGCTCCGGCTCGGCCCAGTAGCCGAGCATCACCGAGTAGCCGCGGGTGCACAGCTCCCCCGGCTCGCCGCGCGGGACGGTCCGGCCGGTCTGCGGGTCGACGACCTTGACCTCCAGGTGCGGTCCGACGCGGCCGACGGTGGAGACGCGCCGCTCGACGGAGTCGTCGGCGCGGGTCTGCGTGGAGACCGGCGAGGTCTCCGTCATGCCGTAGCAGATGGAGACCTCGGTCATGCCCATCCGCTCGATGACCTCCTTCATCACCTCCACCGGGCACGGCGAGCCGGCCATGATGCCGGTCCGCAGGCTGGACAGGTCGTACGAGGCGAAGCCGGGCTCGGCGAGTTCGGCGATGAACATGGTGGGGACCCCGTACAGCGAGGTGCAGGCCTCCGCCTCGACGGCGGCGAGGGTGGCCGCCGGGTCGAAGGCGGGCGCGGGGATGACCATCGCCGCGCCGTGGCTGGTACAGGCGAGGTTCCCCATGACCATGCCGAAGCAGTGGTAGAAGGGCACCGGGATGCAGACCCGGTCCTGCTCGGTGTAGTGGCACAACTCGCCCACGAAGAAGCCGTTGTTGAGGATGTTGTGGTGCGAGAGGGTCGCGCCCTTGGGGAAGCCGGTGGTCCCCGAGGTGTACTGGATGTTGACGGGGTCGTCGGGGCTCAGCCCGGCGGCCGCCTGCTCCAGGTCGGCCCGGTCGCCGCTGCGGCCCCGCTCCAGCAGGGAGGTCCAGGCGGGCCCGTCGAGCAGGACCGTGAACTCCAGGTCCGGGCACCGCGGCCGCACCTCCTCGATCATGGCCGCGTAGTCGGAGGTCTTGAAGCGGTCCGCCGCGACCAGCAGCCGGATCCCGGACTGCCGCAGCACGTACTCCAGCTCGTGGGGCCGGTAGGCGGGGTTCACCGTGACCAGGACGGCCCCGATCCGCGCGCTGGCGTACTGCACCAGCGTCCACTCGGCCCGGTTGGGGGACCAGATGCCGACCCGGTCCCCGCGCACGATGCCGAGGTCCAGCAGGCCGAGCGCCAGGGCGTCGACGTCGGCCGCGAACTGCGCGTACGTCCACCGTCGCCCCGTGGCCACCTCCACCAGCGCGTCGCGGTCGGGGAAGCGGCGCACGGTGCGGTCCAGGTTCTCCCCGATGGTGTCGCCCAGCAGCGGGACTTCGCAGGCCCCGGACGCATAGCTCGACGCGGCAGACACACGTACCTCCTGGATCGGTGGCGGACCTGCGTCCTCAGCGCAGGCAGCCGATGATCCGGATGGGGATCTCGGCGCTGCCGGTGAGTCCGGAGGCCGGGTCAGTGGCGGTGAATAGTAGCGGGTAGGTGCCGTCGGGCAGCAGGGGTACGAGGAAGCGGCCGGACGCTCCGGAACCCACCGCCACCGGCCCGTTCGGCCCCTCGATCCGCCAGGCGGTGTACCGGGGACCGGTCAGCGGGCGGTCGCCCGGCCGGGTGCGGGCGCTGCCGGTGAACGTCTCCTCGCAGCCGCGCCGCAGGGTGGCCCCCTGCTGCGGCTGGGAGACGGACACCTGCGGCGGCTGGGGTTGCGGGGACGGCGAGTTGTTCCCGGGCGGCGGGGACGACTGGCCGGGGCCCGGGGTCCCCGGGGTGCGGGGAGTGACCGAAGCGCCGGGTGGGGCGGAGGGGTCGGCCGAGGCGGAGGGGCCGGGCGAGGCGGAGGGGTCGGGCGAGGCGGAGGGGCCGGCGTCAGGCGATCCGGACGGGCCCGCCCCGGGGGAGGCCGCGGAGTCCGAGGGGCCCGCCGGCGTGCCTACGGGCGGGACCCCGGGGTGCAGGGGCGCCATGGAGGTCTTCGACGGCGACGTCGGCTCGGCGTCGAAGCTCGCGCAGACCGCGGTGGCGATCAGCGGCTGCTGCGCGGGCATCGTGGCGCCGCGCAGTTCCTGATCGTCGAGGCCGTGCCCGTGGTTGTCGAAGTAGGCGTTGCCGGTGGCGGTTTCGCGGTCGCTCTTCTCCAGCCAGGCCGAATTGCGGTACAGCTCGCCGGACTTCTGCTGGTTGACGCCGGTGACGTGCCACGCCTTCACGGCGGTACCGGCCGGCTCGCCCCGGGCGGGCGCGTCCGCGGCCGCGTACAGGAAGCCGTCGCCGAAGAAGCGCTGCGGGGCCTCGGCGCCGTCCGATTCGTTGGGCGCGGGGAAGGCGAAGCCGCCGCCCACCACGAGCGTACCCTTCGGGCAGCGGGCGACGGCCTCCGCGCGGCCGCCCGCGGCCACCGCCACCCGTGCGGTCGCCGTGGCCGACGACTTCACCCTCACGCAGACCGGCCGGGCGCCGACCGCGAAGTTCGCCTGGGGCGGCTGCGGGTCCAGGATCCGGGTCTCGCGGATCACGTCCTCCGACAAGGGGAGTTCGAAGGGGCGGTCGCTCAGCACCGTGCCCGGGTTGACCCTCACCCGCCATTGGGTCGGGGTGGCGCCGGGTGCCGCGGCCCGGGGTGCGAGCTCCTCCAGCGGCACCGGGGCCGCCGATTGACCCGTCAGGGTCCGGCCGGCCAGGAACTCGGTGGCGACGGGCGTGTAGCCGCCCGCGCAGTGCGGCTCGGCGGTGGGGTGGCGGGCCGCGTACGCGTACGGCCCCTCGGTGGTCAGGTCGTGGATGTGGATCCCGCGGCCCATGCTGGTCACCTTGTTGTCCCGGTCGCGGAACGCGGGCGCCTGCCAGGTGAAGTCCAGTCCGGACTGGCGCTCCACCCGCGCGTTGATGCACAGGGCGTAGACGGTGAGGGTGGCCGCCGCGCCCCCGGGGTTGACCGCGACCGCCCGCCAGTGGTCGCCGAGGAAGTAGCTGCTGGTGGCGAAGCCCGCGCCGTCGACGGCGTACCCGCCGCCGATCGGGGTCTCGTGTGCCCGGCAGCCGACGAGCGTGCTCTGCTCGCTGCCGGGTGCGACGGCGACGGACTGGCTGCGCTGTACGACGGTGAGCCGCGGCCCGGTGTCGTTCGCCGCCCACCACACGCCGGCGCCCACGGCCCCGGTCACCGCCAGGGTGCCGGCCGCTGCCACGGCCGCCGTCCTGGTGCCGGCCGCACCGCCCAGTCTCGCGAAGAACCCCGAGCCCATCGCCCCTGCCCCCCTCTCGCCGCGCTCCGTGCGGCGTGGGCAATGTAGCGCCGGTCGGGAAACAGCCACAGGGGCCTGAAGTATCGGTTCTTCCAAGCCTTCACCATGAGTGGGCGCAGGCGGGGGTGGCACTGGTGCCACCCCCGGAACGGATGGCAGTGCCATCGAACACGGGCGGGCCGCCGGGCGAGGATCGAGGCGACCGACCGGCCCCGAGGGGGAGACACACCATGCACCTGTTCACCAAGCCCGCCCGCTGGCTCGCGGCCGCGGCCTGCGGACTGCTCGCCGCGGCGGCCCTGCCCGCGGGGGCCGCGGGCGCGGCCCCGGCCGGAGCCGGCACGGGAAGCGCCTTCGGCGCCGGCTCCGCTCCCGCCGTCCCGGCGCGCTACCTCCGGCAGACGCTCGACTGGCAGCCCTGCGCCTCGGCTCCGCTGGAGTGCGCGTCGATGACGGTGCCGCGGGACTGGTACCACCCCGACGCCGGCCCCTCCCTGACCATCGCCGTCTCCCGCCTGCGCGCACCGGATCCGGCCGCGCGCAAGGGCGTGCTGATGATGGCGGCGGGCGGCCCCGGCGCCTCGGGGCTGCCGCGCCCGGCCCGGCTGGCCTCGTACAGCCCGAAGCTCGCGGCCGCGTACGACATCATCGGCTTCGACCAGCGGGGCGTCGGCGCGAGCACGAAGGTGGTCTGCTCCGACCAGGAGACCGTCGACGCGTTGTTCGGCAGCGGCGACCTGCGCGACCGCTCCCCCGAGGCGGTCCGGCGAACGGTGGACCGGGCCCGCGGCTTCGTACGGGACTGCCGGCGCAACTCGGGCGACCTGCTGCCGTACGTCACCACCGACCAGGCGGTCCACGACATGGACCTGTACCGGCAGCTGCTGGGCGTGCGGAAGGTCTCCTACTACGGGCCGTCGTACGCCGGCTTCCTCGGGGCGTACTACGCCACCGAGTTCCCGCGCAGCGTCGAACGGGTGGTGCTCGACAGCAGCGTCGACTTCTCCGGGAGCTGGGAGTCGTTCATGACGGGCCAGCCGCTGAGCTTCCAGCGCCGCTTCGAGCAGGACTTCCTGCCGTGGCTCGCACGCAACGACGCCTCCTACCACCAGGGGCGCACGCCCGAGGAGGTCCGCGCCGGGTACGAGCGGCTGCGGGCGGCCCTGAGCGGGCACCCCCTCGACGTGGAGGGGACGGTCATCACCGCGAACCACCTGGACGCGGCGACGAGCGACGCGATGTACAACGAGGAGAAGTTCGCGGCCCTGGCCCGGCTGCTCGGCATCCTCCAGGACCCCGAGCGGGCACCGGAGCCGGCGCGCAAGGCCGTCGCCGAGCAGCTGAGGCACCCGCTGGACGCCGGATTCGCCGCCGACTTCTTCACCGTCACCTGCGGCGACACCGCCTGGAGCCGCGACATGCGCTCCTGGGTGCGCCACAGCGAGGAGTCCACCCGGACGCATCCGCTGGTCGGGGCGCGCGAGCTGACGTTCGCGTCCGTCTGCGCGAACTGGCCGCGGATGCGGACGCCGCAGGTGAAGGTCACCGGGGAGGGGCTGCCGCCGGTGCTGATGCTCGGCTCGCGCCGGGACCCCGCCACGCACCAGGAGGGCGTGCTGCGCGCCCACGGGTCGCTGGCCGGTTCGCGGCTGGTCACGGTCGAGGGCGGCGACCACGGCCAGTTCCAGAACCGCAACGCCTGCGTCGACGCCCACGTCGAGGCGTACCTGCTGGACGGCACCCTGCCCGCCGGGGACACCACGTGCCCGGCGCCGGTCCGGGCGGCGGGCACGGACTGACCGGCCGGGGCCGGCGGGCCGGGTCGCCACCCGGGCCCGCCGCGCCGGCCGTCACTCCTCGATGGCGCCGCCGGTGCGCCGCAGGTGGCGGCGGAAGGTGTACGAGGGGTCGGCCTCGCGCAGTACGAGGTAGTCCTCGAAGGCGGTCTGGTGGCGCAGGGTTTCGCCGGCGCGGATCCGGCGGGCCTGCTCGCGCTCGGTCTCGCTGATCCGCAGGGCGGTCTCCAGTACCTCCTCGACCCGGGCGGCGCCGACGAACAGCACTCCGTCGGCGTCGCCGAAGACGAAGTCCTCGCCGGTCACCCGGTGCGGCCCGAACCGGGCGCTGCTCAGCGCCTCCGGCTCGCGCTCGTCCAGCCGGACCGGCCCGGCCGGGCAGGCGCCGTAGCTGAACACCGGCAGGCCGATCTCCGCGAGCTCGGGGGTGTCGCGGTGCAGCCCCCACACCGCCAGTCCCGCGATCCCGGCGGACGCGGCCTCCAGGACCGCAAGGTCCCCGACGCAGGCCTCGTCGGTGCGGCCGCCGTTGTCGATGACCAGGACGTCGCCGGGCTCGGCCCGCCCGTAGACCTCCAGGAACACGTCGACACTGCCGTAGTGGCGTACGGGCAGCACGGGCCCGGCGACCCGCCCGCCCGTCACCACCGCCCGGATGCCGGGCGGTGCCACGCGCAGCGGCACGCCGGTGCGCACGCACGCGTCGGCGATGAGCGGCGTGGCCAGGTCGGCGAAGTCCTTCAGCATGGTGCCGGCTCCCCTTCTCTCCGGGCTCTCCCGGACCGGTGCGGTACGGCCGCGGTCGGCCGCCGTCCTCCATGGTGCCGCGGCGGCGCCCGGGAAGGCGGGGCGCCGCCGGGGAAGTCGGCGTCAGGGGATGTCGGTGTCCGAGGGCTCCGCGTCGTAGGTGTGCGGGTCGTCGGTCATCCATTCGATGAGGACCGAGTCGCCGAGGACCACCTCGTCGGGGTCGGGCACGCCGGCCCGGCGCAGGAACTCGATCACGTCGGCGTCGCTGCGGGCGAGGCCCAGGACCGAGTCCTGGCCCTCGGCCCGCAGCGAGACCCGGCGGCCGCCCGCCGGCGCGATCCGGTGGACGGTGATCGGCGCATGGTGCATGGCCCCAGCCTCCGCCTGCGGCCGCGGCCCCGCATCCGGACGCGGTGCCGCCGTCCCCCATCGGGAAGCCCGCCTCCCCCGGCCGAGCGGCCGTACGGGGGCAGCCGTACCGGGCGGTGGAAACGCGCCAGCGTGAGCCATCCGGCCATTCTATTGGCGTGGCCATGACATTTCATGGTCCTCGTGGGACCTTCCGTGCGAAACGCCGAACCCTCTCTCCCCCGGCCGGACCACGGAAACCGCCTCCGCCGGCCGGGTGCACGCCGGCGCGGCCCTCCCGGCCGCGCTCACACCCCACCAGGACGTGGCGAAGAGGAGCGACAGCATGAGGATTTCCACCTGGACGGGTACGGCCGCCGTGGCCGCAGCCCTGCTGGTCGGCGCAGCGGTGCCGGCCGGCGCCCTGGGCGCCACCGCCGGCCAGCAGCTCGACGGCGTCATCGTCGTCGCCGGCAACACCTGCACCTGGACCAACGCACGGACCAGCGCCAACCCCCCGAGCACCCTGAGCGTCGACCGCACGACCATCAACACCCCGGGCGGCAACCTGAGCTGCGGCGGCGGGATCACCGCCGTCCTCAACAACAACCCCGTGTTCACCTTCGACGACGCCGCGGGCACCGCGAAGACGGACGCCATCGACATCACCGGCAAGCAGTCCTTCGTCAGCTGCCGCTACAAGGCGGCGAACCTCGTGTGGAACCGCGACGCCTCCACCCGCAAGTACGTCAACCAGGCGTTCACCGCGACCAAGGTCTCCGGCAGCTTCCTGTGCCCCGGCTCGGTGACCACGGCGGCCGGCGACGCCTCCATGCTCTTCCACTGACGCCCGGCGGTACAGCGGCCGCCCGGCCCGTACGAGACGTACGGGCCGGGCGGTCGGGCCGTTGGGCAGGGCCGCGGATTCGGGCGGTTCAGGCCTGGCAGAGGCCGCGCTCGTGGTCCACCGTCGCGGTCGCACGGGAGTACTGCCACTGCGGGGCCAGCAGCCTGTCCTTCAGCTGCACGGCCGCGGCCGGGTCCTCCACCACGTACCCGAAGTCCTGCAGCCACGCCGGGTAGAGGTTCTTCGAGCCGATGTAGAAGGCGGAGTCGTCCACCGAGACCACCTTGTGGTGCTGCGCGTACGGACGGCCGTCGGCCCACGTCGGGCTCTGCGAGCTGCGGAACGTGGCCAGCTGGAGGTTCGAGCACATCGCGGCCTTCGCCGCACCCTGGTCACCCGTCAGGAGGGCGAGGCGGTCGCGGAGGGTGTCGCTGATCTCCGAGAGCGACTTGATCTGCGAGTAGCCGCCGCTGCCGACGGCCCCGCGGTTGGCGGGGTCGCTGACGACGATGCGGACCTTCACCCCGCCGGCGAGCTTGGCGGCGAGGGCGTCGTAGACGCGGATGTCGTAGCGGGGCAGCGGCGGGCAGGTCGCGTTCATGTCCTGCTGGGAGATCTCGATGTGCGACGTGGCGCTGGAGATGAGCGTCCGCAGCGCGCTCTCCTCCGGGTTGACGGTGTCGTAGTCGCGGTCCGCGTTGGTGTTGTCGTGCAGGCCGACCACGCACTTGGTGTCGGGCGCGCCGGTCAGGGTCGGCCGGAAGGCGGAGGCGGGGTCGTTGCGCTTGATGCCGACACCGAGGCCGCCGACGGCGATGGCCTGCACCCCGCCCGCGCCGGCCGCACTCGCCGGGGGTGCCGCGGCCGCGCTGTCCTTCGCCATCGAGGGCATGCAGCCGGCGCCGTTGGAGGAGGCGAACCAGACGCTGGCGATGTTGCCCTTGTTCTGGCAGGTCCAGGACCACAGCTCGTCGAGGTACTTGCCGGCGGAGGCGGCGGCCGGTCCGCGCAGCGCGAGGTCGACGTCGGCTACCGGGTGGGCGGTCTCCAGGTAGTCGTCCTTCCATCCGTTGATGCCGCCGGTGACCACGGACCGGCCGTCCACCACCAGGAGCTTGGAGTGGTTCCAGGAGAACGCGGTCTTGGAGGTGGTCATGGAGGCGACGTTGAGGTCCACGCCGGCGGCTGCCGGGCCCAGCTTGGCGACCAGCTCGTCGCGGTACTTCGACGGCACCACGTTCAGGTGGTAGACCGGCGCGGCGCCGACGAGGATGCGCACCTTGAGCTTGTTCCCGCGCGCGGCCGAGGACTTCAGGCCGGCCACGATCGCGTCCTGGAACGCACCGTTGGGGAAGGGGGCCAGGGTCGATATGTCGACGGTCTGCGTGGCCCGGGAGATGTTCTCCGTCATCTTGGCGAGCAGGCGCTGCGTCCCGGGGCGGGCGGCGCAGGTGTCGTCGCCCCAGCAGCCGGGCGTCTGCAGCAGCCAGTCGCCGCCGCCGGGGGCCGAGGCGTCGAGGGTGTTGCCGGCCGTCCGCTCCCACACCTGGCCTTCCAGGCCGGGGGACACCTGGCGGAGCGCCTGCTCGACCGTGTCCAGGTGCGGCGTGCCGGAGGCGCCGGCCGCGGGCGCAGCCGTGGCCGGGACGGCGGAGAACAGGGTCAGCAGCACGGCCGAGGCCGCGGCGCGGGTGACGAGGGCTGAGGGGCGGTGAAGGAGATGGCGGTGCAATGTGGCTTCCTTGAACGAGGGATCGCCGACGCGGCGTCCGGGCCGCAGGCAAGATCAACTCGCGGAAGTTACCACCCGGTCACCGGAGTCGGGGCCCGCGGGAATCGAATCCGGCCACCTCTGACGGGCCTTCGCGCAGGCGGCCGCACCGTCTGCCGCGAGAAGAGAATTGGACAAGCGACCGATCGACCGACCACGATGAGGCCCGCAACATCGCGGCAGCTCAGGGGGGCAAACCGGTCACTTGGTGTCGTTTCTCCGCTCGGTTCCGCATCGTCCCCGTTTCCGACACCGGAGAGATTTCGCCATGAGCTTCGGCGACCCGAACAATCCGTACGGCCAGCAGCCCCCGCAGGGTCAGCCCGGTTACCCGCAGCAGGCCCCGCAGGGCGTCCCCCCGCAGTACGGCTACCCGCAGCAGCCCCCGCAGGCCGCCCCGCAGTACGGCTACCCCCAGCAGCCGCCGGCCGCGCCGCAGTACGGCTACCCCGCCCCCGGCGGCATGCCCGGCATGGCACCGGGCATGCCGGGCATGCCGCCGCTCGCCCACTGGGGCCAGCGCGTCGGCGCGTACCTCCTGGACGGCCTGATCACCGTCGTCCCGATGTACCTGCTCGGCTTCATCGACCTCGCGACGTCCGACGACCCGAGCGGGCCGGGCGTCTTCTTCACGATCGGCATGCTGTACGCGATCGGCATGGGCTTCTTCCAGCTGTACAAGGAGGGCTCGACCGGCCAGTCGATCGGCAAGAAGGTCGTCGGCATCAGCGTGCGCCGCGAGGCCGACGGCAACGTCCTCGGCTTCGGCATGGCGTTCGTGCGCAAGCTGGCCCACATCCTCGACGGCATCCCCTGCTACATCGGCCTGCTCTGGCCGCTGTGGGACGAGAAGAAGCAGACCTTCGCCGACAAGGTGTGCAGCACGGTCGTCATCCAGGTCCCCAAGGGCTGAGACCGGCTCCCGCCCCCGCACCTCCACCCGGCAGCGCCCCCGCACTGCCGGGTGGACCCGTTCACGGGCCTTCTTCCCCGCCAGCTGACGATCCGTCGGCCCGCTCTCCGCCCGGTCCCCGGCCCCGCCGCTCACTCCTCCGGTCGGCCCGGCGCGATGCGGTCGACCACCTCGGCGAGTTCCTCACACAGTTGCTCGATCTTCAGGCGGACGTTGTTCTGTTCGGCGACCAGCGCGGACAGCAGCAGCACGGTCAGTGCGGCCGACCCGTTCAGGCCCTGGAGGTTGACCATCGTGTCGAACAGGGTGTGCCCGGCGAAGGGCCCGGCCCGGTCGGTGGCCGCCCAGATGGCGAGGACGGACACCAGCAGGGCGCACGGGGCCCCCACGGAGTGCTGGAAGCGCACCGCCGCCCAGATCAGCATCGGGAAGACCAGGAAGAGCAGCGACAGGGGGCTGCGGGTGGCGAGGACGGCGACGGCCCCGCAGCCGGCGAGCAGCAGCACCGCCTCGGCCGCCCGGAGCGGGTCCTCGGGTTTGCGCAGCCGGGGCAGGACGAGCAGCACGGGGGCGACCAGGAGCACGCCCATGGCGTCGCCGGTCCACCACGCCGCCCACACCGACCAGAACTGTCCGGGCGGCAGGTCGCCGGTGATCCGGAGCATCCCGGCGCCGAGGGTGGCACTGATCAGCATGGGGAGCAGCCCGCCCAGGAACACCAGGGCCAGTCCGTCCCGCAGCCGGTCCATCTCGGGGCGGAAGCCCACCCGGCGGAGCATGAGGTACGCGCACACGGGCGCCAGGGTGTTGCCGACGAGGAGCCCGACGTCCATGGGCTGGAAGGCGCTGATGTGCTCGATGGAGAGGTACGCGCCCAGGGTGATGCCGGGCCACACCCGCAGGCCCTTCCACAGCAGGGCGGCCACCGCGATGCCGGTGGGCGGCCACAGCGGCGTGACCACGGCCCCGCCGACGACGACGCGCAGCTGGAGGCCGATCCGTCCGGTGAGGTAGTAGGCGGCCGCGACGGCGAGGATCCGGAGGGTGTCTGCGAGGAGACGCCGCCATTGCACGGTGCGCACCACAGCATCAGACAACAACCGCCGCCCGGGGGCGGGTGTGACACGCGCGAGCGGCGTGCCGGTCAGCCCGCGTCGTGGCTGATGACCAGGACGGCGGCGTCGTCGGCGTGCCCGGTGGAGTCGGCCACCTTCATCACCTCGGCGGCCAGTTCGTCCGGGTCGGCGCCCGCCGCCTCCCGTACGACCTCCAGGACGCGTGCGAGGCCCACGTCGATGGGGAAGGACGGCCCTTCGACGACCCCGTCGGTCAGCAGGACGATGGAGCCGGCCCGGTCCAGGCGGCGGCGGGTGACCGGGTAGTCGGCGCCGGGCAGCATGCCGAGCGGCAGGCCGCCCTCGTCCTCGGCCATCCCGTAGCGGCCGTCGACCGTGGCCCACAGGGTCGGTATGTGGCCGGCCCGGGCGCAGTGCAGCTCCCAGGTCCCGGGGTCGAAGCGGAGCAGGCTGCAGGTGGCGAAGAGTTCGCGGCCCATCGAGAGCAGGACGTCGTTGGTCTTGCTGAGCACCTCGCCCGGGTCGGCGACGACGGCCCCGACCGCGCGCAGTCCGATCCGCACCTGCCCCATGAAGGCGGCCGCCTCCACGTCGTGGCCCTGTACGTCGCCGATGGAGAACGCGAGGGCGCCTTCCGCGAGCCGGAAGCCGTCGTACCAGTCGCCCCCGATGTCGAGGCCGTGGCGGGCGGGCGAGTAGCGGGCAGCGGTGCGCAGCCCCGGCAGCGAGGGCAGCGAGGCGGGCAGCATCTCGCGCTGGAGGGCCTCGGCGAGCTCGACGCGCGCCACCTGGTGCTCGGCTCCCGCCCGCGCCCGGGCGGTGAGCTGCCCCAGCGTGGCCAGCAGGTCGTCCGCGCTCGCCGACCGCGGGGTGCGGCGCGGTGCACGGCGCGGGTTCACGGACCGCTCCCGGGCGCATCCACATCCATAGGCCGCTTGTCCCCTGTTCTGGGCGCTCCGGGTGCTCCCGGCCCTCGCGGCGCGGCGCGCCGGAGGACCCGGCCCATCATATTTCCGGAGGTCGGGGGCCGCGACAGCTGCGGCGGGGCCCCCGTCTCACGGTTCGGTCAGGAGACCTCCGGTCTGGCGGCCGACCACGGGGCGTGAGCTATGTTGGAAGAAGAGTGACGTGAGAGGGAGGCCACCGGTGTCATCGGGGCAGCAGGAACGCGCCCAGGCGGCTGCGATCACGCCGACGACCGGGCAGGCGCCGGACCACGAGCGTGCGCCGGGCGACCGGGTCCGCTCCCTGTTCGACGGCCACCGCCTCTCCCCCGGCCAGCGGCGCATCGCGCAGTACCTGATCGACCACCTCACCGAGGCGGCGTTCCTGTCGATCACCGAGCTCGCGGAGCGGGTCGGGGTCAGCCAGCCCTCGGTCACGCGCTTCGCGACCGCCCTCGGGTTCAGCGGCTATCCGGCCCTGCGGGACGCGCTGCAGCCCATGGCGCTGAGCGCGGTCGCGGGCTCCCCGGAGAGCCGTGAGCAGTACCGGCGCAACGAGCTC
Organism: Streptomyces sp. NPDC046866; assembly: GCF_040704625.1. NCBI lineage: Bacteria > Bacillati > Actinomycetota > Actinomycetes > Kitasatosporales > Streptomycetaceae > Streptomyces > Streptomyces sp. NPDC046866. Next base: position 137,702 of record NZ_JBEYXN010000010.1, on the reverse strand, counting down.
CAGGCGGCGGTGGACGCCGAGATCGAGAACCTGGAGAGCGTGCGCCGGCTGCTGGCCGACACCAACCAGGTGCTGGACATCGGCCGCGAACTGGCCCGGTCGGTGCCGCTGACGGTGCTGGGCCTGCGGATCTCGGTGTCCCTGGCGGAGTACTTCGCGTACGCGGCCCGGCGCATCCACCCCGACGTCCGGCTGGTGACGCGGGGCGGCAGCGTGGCCTACGACGCCCTGCTGCAGTCCCGGGAGGCCGGCGGGACGTGGGCGCTGGCGTTCGCCATGCCCCGGCACGCCAAGGAGACCCTGTCGGCCCTGCGGGCGGCCCGCAACGCCGGGCTGAAGATCGCCCTGATCACGGATTCCGCGCTGGGGCCGCTGGTGGAGGAGGCGGACGTGACGCTGGCGGCCGGTACGGGGGCGCGGCTGGTGTTCGACTCCTACGCGGCGCCGGGCGTGCTGTCCGCGGCGCTGCTCCAGGCGATGGCCGATGCGGACCCGGAGCGTACGCAGGCCCGGCTCGAAGGTTACGAGCAGGTCGCGGACCAGCACGGATTCTTCCTCTAGGTCCGGTTTTCAACCGGTATAGCAGCCTCCACTTTCACACCGTCGAGGCGTATGTAATTTTTCATTCTCTTGTTTACTCGACGGTATATATGTTTACTGAGCAGCGCGCCGGATCCACCAAGCGCCAAGGAGGGCGACCCCTACGCCCTCTCGGAACAGATACCCGGGCGGAACGACTCCTCCTCACGTCCCGCCCGGGTGCCGGTCCCCGGCATGAGGATCCACCAGAGCGCTCCGGCGGCCCCGGCCAACCCCTGGGCCGGGGCCGCCCACCCCCTCTCGATCAGAGTTCGACACCATTCGGAAGCGACGAGAATGAGCCAGACGCTCTCCCCCACGCTCAGCCCGGACTGGCCCTGTCAGGTCAAGGCCCCCGGCACGCACGACTGGGAACGCACGGCCATGCGCTGGCTGCGGGACCTGCTCCCGGCCCGCTACGGCGCGTACTCCACGCTGACCCGCAGCCCCGTCCTGCTCGCCCGGCACGCGCAGCTGCAGTTGCAGCACGAGATGCGCGCCGTGCGCGTCGCGCTGGAGACCAGCCGGGCCGAACTGCCCTCCATGGGCGTGGCCGAGACCGTCATCGAGAACTCGATCCGCATGTACGCCGTCGAGCTCCAGCAGCTCGGCCGCCTCGCCCGCGCCGTCCGGCTCGTCGGCGACGCCCTGCGCGTCGGCTGAACCCCCGCGGCGCCGGCCCCTCAGACCCAGTTGACGCCCGCGCGCTCCAGCAGCGGGTCGTCCACCAGCTCCCACAGCGGGACGGCGTAGTTCCCGAATCCGTACCGGCCCCCGTAGTGCAGGCCGAGGACGCGGTGGTCGGCCAGGTCGAAGACGGGCGAGCCGCTGTTCCCGCCCAGCGTGGAGCAGTCGTGCTTGACGGTGAGGGTGTCGGGGAGCAGCCCGGTCGTCGTACCCGGCTGCAGGCGCTTGACGTTGTAGACGTCCATGAAGATCCTGCGCATGGCCTCGGGCTCGTTGCGGCGGCCGTCCTCCGCCGGATAGCCGATCACGTACACCGGCCGCCCGGGCACGTCGCCGGGCGGATCGGCCGCCACCGCCAGCGGGGTGACCGGCGCGCGGCCGCCGGAGGCCGCGGTGTCCACCCGCAGCAGGGCGAGGTCGGCCTCGGGGTGGATCCCCACCACCCCGGTGACCGCGTACTCGAACGAGCTGTCGCCGGGGACGGAGGACAGCTCCTCGGACAGGTCGAGACGGGCGGCCATCCCCGGCTGGAAGGTCCAGCCCGCCCCGTCCTCGTGGGCGAACTCGACCGCCACGTGGCGATTGGTCATCACCACGTCCGGGGCGACGAGGAAGGCGGTGCCCACCCAGTCCAGGCGGGCGTGCCCGGTGACGTCGACGCGGCCGACGCGGGCGATCGACTCCCGGATCCCGGCCCGCTGGCCGTCGAGGACGGCCCAGTCGCCCTGCTGGGAGGGGAAGTCCTGGCCCTGGACGACGATGGCGGGCCTGCCCTCGAGCAGGACGATGGCCTCGACGCCGAAGTACTCGTCGTCCTCCACCTCGTCCTCGCGGCCGGCGGCGATCTTCTCCAGCCCGCGGGCGCCGGCCGCCAGCACCTTCGCCCGCTCCTTGAGGGCGAACGCGCCGATCTCGCCCTCCGGCGGGAGCTCCTGGTAGGACTCCTCGACCGTCTCCTGCTCCCGCAGGCCCTGGCGCACGCGCTCGGCGACCTCGCACAGGTCCCGGAAGACCTGCTCGGGCCGGGTCGCCACGGGTGATCGGCTCGCCATCGCACTGCTCCTCTCACTGCCCCCGGTTCACTGCTGCGGCCCACTGCCCGGGCGCCCGCCGTCGGGGCCGTCCAGCGCGGCCTGCGCCGCCGCGATCTCGGCGTGGACCCCGGGGCTGTGCTCCGCGAGGTGCCGCAGGACGCTGCTCATCTGGGTGCCGAGGTTGACGAACCCCTCGGTCCGGCCCTGGAAGACGATGCCCTCCTCCACCCGCCGCGTCCCGCGGTGCAGCGCGACCACCGTCCAGTCGTCGGTGAAGACGGGCGAGCCGGAGGAGCCGCCGCGGGTGTCGGTGAAGTAGCGCAGGTCCTTGTCGTCCGCGTCGAAGACCACGTTGTTGCGCAGGGCGACGCGCTTGGGCTGCCCTCCCGGGTGCTGGATGATGTTGACCGGCACCGGCTGGGCCAGCGCGGCCTGCAGCGGCTCGGTCGCCACCCGCAGGGCGCGCCGCGGCGACTGGTCGGCGATCCGCAGGACCGCGTAGTCCAGTTCCTCGTCCCAGGCGAGCAGCTCGTCGGCGGCGACCTCCTCGGTCTCCGTCTCCTCGGCGCCGTAGTCGAAGCGCGAGCGGGAGTTGCGGGCCTGGAGCTGGAGGTCCGCCGGGTCCACGACGCCCCGGTCGCCCGCGGTGCGGGTGCGGGCGTACACCACGTGGTGGTTGGTGATCAGCAGGCCGGGGGCGATGAGCCAGCCCGTTCCCGCGTGCGGATAGCCGTTCGGCTGGAGCGGCGCGCCCGCCTGGTACGGGGTCACCTTGAGCCGGGCCACCGAGGTGCCCGCGAGCACCCCGCGCTGCAGGAACTCGTAGGGCACGGTGTCGTCCAGGAAGACGATCTCCTCCTTGGCCTCCCCGGCCGCGGGCGGCGGCGCCACCGGCACGTCGGGCTCCCCGGCGGCGTCGCGGACCACCCGGTCCAGGGCGCGCTGGAAGACGGCCAGGGGGCCGGCCTCGACCGTCTGGGCCACGGCGTTGCGCAGCCAGATCTCCAGCGGGACCGAGCCGTCGACGAGCCGCTCCACGCGGTTCATCCTGTTCAGGTCCGACTGCAGCTGCTTGCCGGGGGCGTCGTCCAGCGGCAGTTCGCCCACGTACCTGGGGAGGATGCCGTCGAGGAGCAGCTCCCGGTCGGAGGGTCCGGCCAAACCCGCCTCGAGCGCGGCGTCCTTGATCGCGCGGATGTCCTCGGGCGGCAGATACGGATCGCTCATGCCTGCTCAGGCCGCTTGCGGGCCGTTCCTTTCCGGTGTGCGCCAGTGGGGGTGCGGCGCCCGGCCGGGGAGTCCGCGGGCGGGGGCGTCCGGGTCGGCGGCGGCCGCCACACCGGCGACGAGGGTTCCGCCGGGGTCGCGCAGGACGAGCAGCCGGCGGGCGAGGGCGAGGAGGCTTTCGGGAGCGCGGACCTCCTGGAGGAGGCCGGCCGCCCGCAGCGGCGCCGCCGGCCCGGCCGCCTGCGCCGCCGCCTGCGCCGCCGGGAGCGGCACGCGGCCGGCGGTCTCGGCCAGGATCTGCTCCAGAGCCGGGCGCAGTTCGGGCTGTTGCTGCGCGGCCCGGTCCATCGCCGCCGCGAGGACGTCGGCGACCGCGTCGGCGGCCTCCGGCAGCCCCACGGCCTGCAGGACGCGGTCCAGTGCGGCCGGATCGCGGCGGGCCGCCTCCGCCGCGGCGTGTCGCACCAGCTCCGGCCGTTCGCGCAGCGCCTCGTCGGACAGCCGCCCCAGCATGGCCGCGAGGCCGTCGTCGAGCTGCGACCTCGCCTCTCCCTCCGGGGCGAGCCGGGCCCGGCGGAGCCGGACCTCCACCGCGTCGAAGGGCCGGCCGAGCCCGGTGGCGGTGTCCTCCGCCTCGGCGAGGTCGGTCTCCGCCTCCGCCAGGTCGCCCGCGTCCTCCGCCAGGTCCGCGGCGAGCACGAGCAGTTCGAGCCGTGCCCCGGCCTCGCCCGCCTCCCGCGCGCGGTCCACCGCTTCCCGGGCCCGCACCCTTGCCTCCGCGCGGCGTCCGCTGCGCCACAGGGTGGTGACGCACAAGACGTGCAGGCGGCTGCCCGGCGACCAGGGAGGGGGCTCGGCCAGCCGGGCGGCTGCCTCGTCGATGTAGCCCTGTGCGAGGAGGTCCTCGACCTCGTGGGCGATGATGCGCTGCCAGTCCTCCGGGTCGGCGCCCCGCAGGGCCTGCGCGGAGATGTGGCCGCCCAGGCGGCCGACCAGGAAGGCCGCCGACCGGGGCGCCATGTCCGCGGCGGCGTCGCCGAGGTGGCGTTCGACGCCGTCCTGCCAGCGCTGCTCCACGGTGCGCGGGTTCTCGTTCAGGCGCAGCCGGTGGTAGATCTCCTCGGCGCGGTCGTCCACGCCCGGGCGGCCCTCGTAGTACTGCACGGCACGCCGCGCGACGTCCCTCATCAGGCCGGGGCGTGCGGTGTCCGACAGGGGCAGCATGACGGACCGCAGGTCGCAGCAGTGCCGTACGGCCTCGGGGCCGACCGGCTCCGTGAGGTCGAGCCGGGCCAGCCGGTCGAAGAGGCGGCGGGCCTCGGCCTCGGAATCCACCCGCAGCCCGCACGGCTCGGCGAGGACGTCCTTGACCACTCCGGGGGTGAGGGTGCGCAGGGCCAGGCCCGCCTGCGCGAGGGTTCGTACGGTGTCGTCGGGGATGTGCCGGAGGAAGCGGTCGTACAAGGTGCCCTGGACGAGCGTCCGGTCGACGGTGCGGTCGAGGTCCCGGTGCCGGACCCGCAGGCTCTCGACCAGCTCGCCCAGCGATCCCGCCTCCTCGGCCAGGGCCACGGCCGCGCGGGCCGCGAGCTTCAGGCTGAGCGGGTGCCCGCCGACGCGCTCGGCCAGCGTGCGGGCCAGGGCCGTGTCCTGGACGCCGTTCGCCCCGAGCAGCTCCACGGCGGCCTCCGGTTCGAGGTCGTCGAGCCTGATGGTGCGCAGTTCCACCATCCGTGCGGGGTGGTCGATGGGGGCACGTCCGGCGATGACGAACCGCAGCCGCGGGCAGGCCTCCTGAAGGGCCCTCCACAGGGACCAGAACCGGCCGATCGCGATGCTGCCCCGGTACTGGGCGGTCTCGAACGAGTCCACGGCCACCACCAGGGTCGGTCCGTCCCCGCCCGCCGGGCCCGCCGCATCCACGAGGAGCTGCGCCACCCTCGACACGAGGCGGCTCTCGCTCTCGCGGGCCGATGCCTGGAACCGTTCGGCCGCCGTCCGCCCGTCCTGCAGGCTGGTGCCGGACAGCCCCTGCCTGTCGCCGAGGGCCTTCTGCTCGTCCCACTGGGTGCGGGCCGTCTCCTCGCACTCGCTGGCCAGCGCATCGAAGGCGGCGCGGTGGGCCGGGTACTGGGTGCCGAGCTGCCGTGCCATCTCGGCGATCAGGGTGACCGGCTCGTGCACCGAGAGGGTGGGCCGGTCGAAATCGACGTACGCGAACGCGAACGGCGGCGGGGTTCCGCGCGGGACGTCGATGCTGTCGAGGAGGAATTTGGCCAGCAGGGTCGTCTTGCCGATCCCGCCGACCCCGTGGACCACCAGCGGGGGCCGGCGGAGCGGGGCGTCCGTGCCGAGCACGTAGGACCGCAGGTCGGCCAGGGCGGCGGTGCGGCCGCAGAACGTGCCCTGCACCAGGCGCCGCAGCGGCTGGAGCAGCCGGGCCCGGTCCAGCTGTTGCTGGACGTCCTCGGGGGAGGGGAATCCGGCCGCGCCCGGGATCTGCGAGAGCCACAGCGCCGCCTGGAGGGTGGCGGTGAGGGCGTCGGCGTCCAGCTCCTCCAGGGCGGTCGGCGGCCTGCCGCGCAGGTGGTCGAGGACGATGCGTTCCGGTCCGGGGCCCTCGGGGAACTGGTCGAGGTTGGCCTCCAGGGCGCGGCGGGCGGCGTCGGGGCCGGCGAGGGCGCCCAGCGCCTCGCGGCGTACGTCGTCCTTGAGGGCCCAGAGCGGGTCGGGCGGCAGGCCGAGGGTGATGCAGTCGTGGACGAGCGCCGCCAGCGCCCCGCCGGCGGCCTTCTCCTCGCCGGGCAGTTTCAGGCCCGCCGGGTCGAAGCGGCTGAGCAGGCAGGCGGCTTCCCGGTAGGCCCTGCGGGCTTCCGGTACGGGAGGGGCGGGCTGCGGGGCTGCGGCGGTGCGCAGTTCCTCGTGCAGCCGTACGGCGAAGTCCTCGCCGGGTTCCAGGGCACCGAACGTGCGCACGGCGGTCTCGGCCGCCCTGCGGAGCCTGCTCATGTACCCCTCGGGGCCCGGGGTGTTCGCCGCGGCGAGGACCGCCTCGGCGGCGAGGCCGATGCGCGCCGCGATGGTGTCGGCGTCCTGCTGCACCGGGGCGTGGGTGAAGAACTCGCGGAAGAAGGCGCGCAGCTCCTCGGGGCCGACGACGTGTGCCGTGTCGTGGAGGACGTGGTCGCGGACGTCGCTCGGCAGCTGGGGCATGGTGGGCCCGTAGCCGAGCAGGACCAGTTGGGGCGGGGTCTCACCCGGTCCGGGGGCGTAGTCGTAGACGGCCTGGGCGAGCTGGTCGATGCAGTCCCAGACGTCGGAGTTGGCATCGAGGGCGTCGCAGTCGTCCAGGACGATCCAGAAGCGCTCCGGTACGGCCGTGGCCCGTGCGACGACCAGTTGCACCGCTTGGTCGACCGCCCACAGTGGATCGTTCAACTGTGTCGGGTTCAACGGGAGGTAGCCGCCCCGGTCGATGCGTGCGGCGAGCTGCTGGATCAGCAGGGAGGCGGTCGTCGTACGCGAGAGCTTCACGTGCAGCGGGCGGATCCCGAGGTGCTGGCCGAGGTAGCGGATGAGGTGGTAGCTGTAGGAGCGGCCGCTTCCGGGCTCCCCGTCGACGACCAGGGCGATCTTGTCGGGGTCGGCCTCCAACTCCTTCAGCCTCTCGCGCAGGCCGGCGCGGTCGATGAAGACGTCGCTGCCGTTCCTGAGCACGCACGCGAGGAAGTGGTCCTCGGTGAGGGTGTCCACCCGCTTGTCTTCCTCCAGCCTGGCCTGGAATCCCTTCAGCTGCTGCTCGAAGTTCCCCTCGACGGTCAGCTCGTCGAGGCAAAGCAGGACCCCGATCAGGAACGACTGGGAGTGGATGTTCCTGCGCGCGGCCCTGACGAGATTGGCGGCGTTCACCGCGCTCTTGTTGGTCAGCCCGAGCTCCCCGATGAAATCCGGGGGGTAGCCGGCCGCCTCGAGCCGGTCGTAGGGGTCGGGGGAGTCGAGGAGCTTGTCCCGCACCCATTCGGTGACGAGGACCCACTCCTCTTCGGAAAGCGGCATCACACACCTGTCCCGCCGCCCTCGCGGGGGCGGCAGAGGGATCGACTGGTGATACCTGTCATGGTTTCACCCGGTTCAGCCGACTGCAAGGCCACCGAACAGGCCGCGGACCGGCTCCCGGACCGGTCCGGTGGCCAGGTACTCGAGGGCTCCGTGGTGGTTGGCGCTGCTGTTGACGACCAGGTGGTCGGAGACGAGGTGGACCGGGGCGTACTCGGGCCGCAGGGTGTGGTCCAGCGCGACGAGGTCCCGCGGATCGGAGGCGTTGCGCCAGGCGGCCACTCCCGCCGGGACCGCGGGCGGCCGGCCCAGGACCTCCTGGACCTCGGTGACCCCCAGGGGCGAGCCGATGGTCACCAGGAGGTCGACCTGGCGCTGCTCCTCCCGCAGCAGTTCGTACGCGGCGATGCTGCCGAGGTTGTGGCCGATGACCACGAGCGGACCGCCGGCCCCGGCCCCGGCCCCCGCCTCGTCGAGGGCGCGCCGGACCACGTCCCGGACCGCCGGCCCGGTCCCGCCGAAGAAGTAGGCGTGGACGTCCTTGAAGGCGTGCTCGACCAGCAGCCGGAAGACGGAGGTGCGGGCGGGCCCGGGCAGCGGCAGCGCCTCCGGGGCGCCCCCGCCCGCCGGCGGCGGCGCCTCGCCGGCCTCGGCCAGGGCGTCGGCGAGGTAGGTCATGTCACGCAGCCAGCCGACGAGGGGTGCCTCGGACCGCGCCGCCGCACGGTCCCCGCCGCCGTCCCCGGCCGCACCGCCCGCCGCCCCGCCGCCGTTCCCGGCAGCGCCGCCGGCCGCCTCGGCGCGCGCCTCCGCAAGCACCCGCGCGAGGAACTCCTCGGCCGGTTCCGCCCCGGGGGCGGCCGGCTCCCCGGCCCCTCCCGCCTCCCCGGCCGCCGCGGACCCGGGCCCGGTCTCGGGCAGCGGCGCCGGATGGCGCAGCGGGGCCCAGTAGGCCATGCGCGAGGCGCTGCCCATGCCGACGCCGAAGAGCGCGGTGTCCCACCGGGACTTCAGCAGCTCCTCGCGGACCTTGTTCCCGCTGCCGTGGACGTAGACGACCCGGGGTTCCATCGCAACCTCCCGCGCCGGAGCACGGATACCGGCCACGGCCAGTATTGGTCGGCCGACCGGGTGCCGCCAGTCGGTCGGCGCGTTGCTCCGGCCGCCAGGCCCGATCGGGCGTCGCTCGGCGCTGCGGGGTTCGCCGCGCCGCCCGCTGCGGAAGCCATCCCCGACGTACACCCCCGCCGAACTCCCCCAGGAGGATCCCATGCCCACTGGCCTGTCCATCCACGTAGGCCTCAACAACGTCGACCCCGCCAAGTACGGCGGCTGGGACGGACAGCTCATGGCCTGCGAGAACGACGCCCGCGACATGGCGGCGCTCGCCCGCGCCTGCGGCTTCCAGGACACCGTGCTGCTCACCGCCGACGGCACCGTCGACAACATCACCACCGAGCTGCGCAAGGCGGCCGACACGCTCCGGGACGGCGACATCCTGCTGTTCACCTACTCGGGGCACGGCGGCCAGATGCCCGACACCGAGGGCGACGAGCCGGACGAGCTCGACGAGACCCTGGTGTTCTACGACCGCCAGTTCCTCGACGACGAGCTGCACCGGGAGTTCCTCCGCTTCTCCCCCGGCGTCCGCATCCTCACCCTGCTCGACTGCTGTCACAGCGGTACGGCCACGGAGGTGGCCCAGCCGTCCGGCGCCGCGCAGGAGCCTGCGCCCCGGGTGATGCCCGAGGTGCGCCAGCAGCAGAACTACGAGGAGAACAAGGCCTTTTACCAGGAGCTCCAACGCGAGCTGAGGAAGAACGGCAGCAGCGGGCCGGAGCCCGGCACCGTGCTCATCTCCGCCTGCCAGGACCACCAGGTCGCCCTCGACGGGAGGGTGAACGGCAAGTTCACCGAGACCCTGCTGCGGGTGTGGAACGGCGGAACGTTCAGCGGAGGCGGCTACCAGGCGTTCCACCAGGCCATCAAGCAGCTCATGCCGCGCACCCAGATCCCGAACTTCTTCACCACGGGCAACCCCACGCCCCAGTTCCTCGACCAGAAGCCCTTCACCGTCTGAGCGGCCCGGATCCCCCTCCGATTGGTTCGGTCACCGAACTCATCGGGTACGGTGGGCACATGACCCTGCCACGCGACTACCGCGGCCAGACCTGTGCCCTCTCCCGGGCCATGGAGGTGGTCGGCGAGCGCTGGACCCTGCTGATCGTGCGGGACGCGTTCTTCGGCGTCCGGCGCTTCGCGGACTTCGCCGGCCACCTCGGCATCCCGCGCGCCGTCCTCACCGACCGGCTCGCCGCCCTCACGGAGGCCGGCGTACTGGACCGGGTGCCCGGCGGAGGCCGCCGGGCCGTGTACGTGCTGACCCCCAAGGGCATCCGCCTCTGGCCCGCCGTCCGGGCGCTGTCCGCATGGGGCGAGGAGCACCGGCCCGCCCCGGGCGGGCCGCGCAGGGTCTACCGGCACACCGACGACGACGCCCCGGTCGCCGACGACGGGCGCTGCACGGCGTGCGGCGCCCCCGTCGGGGCCGGCGACCTCCTCGTCGCCCCCGGGCCCGGCCTGCCCGCTCCCTCCGAGGACGACGATCCCGTCACCGCGGCCCTCCACCGACCGCACCGGCTCCTGGAGCCGCTGCCCCTCACGAAAGGCTCTCCATGAGAATCCTGACCGTCGGCGCCGGCGCCGTGGGCGGCTACTTCGGCGCCCGCCTCGCCCGGGCCGGGGCCGATGTCACCTTCCTGGTCCGCCCGCAGCGGGCCGCGGCCCTGCGCGAGCGCGGGCTGCGCGTGACGGGACTCGGCGAAGAGATATCCCTGGCCCCGCAGTTGGTGACCGCGGACGCGCCGATCGGGACGTACGACCTCCTCCTGCTGTCGGTGAAGTCCACCGCCCTCGAACAGGCCGTGAAGGACCTCGCCCCGGCGGTGGGGCCCCGCACCGCGATCGTGCCCCTGCTCAACGGCCTGGCCCATGTCGACCGGCTGGCCGGCGAGTTCGGCGGGGCGGCCGTCCTCGGCGGGGTCGCCAAGGTGGTCACGACCCTGGACGGCAGCGGCGACATCGTGCGCCTGGCGCCGCCGTCCGTCGTGCTCACCGGCGAGCGCGACGGCGCGCCGTCCGCCCGCGTCGACGCCGTACGCGAGCTGCTGACCGCGGCCGGGATCGACAGCCCGCCGACCCCGGACATCGTCGCCGCGATGTGGCACAAGTGGGTCTTCATCACCACCCTCGCCGCCACCACCTGCCTGCTGCGCGGCTCGGTCGGCGAGGTCAATGCCGTCGCGGGCGGCGCGGACCTCGCCCGGGCCGTCCTCGCCGAGGCGGCGGCGGTCTCGGCAGCGGCGGGGCACCCCCTCCCGCAGGCCGAGGCCGACCTGACCGAGCGGACGGTGACCGCCGAGGGCTCCCCGCTCACCCCCTCCATGTACCGGGACGTGCTCGCGGGGCACCCGACCGAGGTGGAGCACGTGCTCGGCGACCTCGTCGCCCGGGCGCGCGCCCTGGCCGTCCCCACCCCGCTCCTGGACCTCGCCACCCTCCACCTGCGCGTGCACCAGCAGCGCGCCACGGGGCCGCGGGCGACGCAGTGACCTCCGGAGCGGTCCGTCGTTGAACACGGCGGTCATGCGAAGTGCACCGGCGAAGTCCCGGGCCTCGGCCGAGGTCCGGGGCTTCGTGCTTTCGCGGTTTCGCGGTTTCGCGGTCGCACGGCGCCGATGAACGCGCGGACGAGGCGGTGCCGGGCGGCTCCGGCCTTGCGGACGCGGGTCCGCGGTCGGGAACTCGCTGGCCCGTGCGAACCCCGGCTGACAGACTGAAAGCGCTTCAGATCATCCGAGGAGGACGCATGGCACAGGAATCGGACACCCCCGCGCAGGACGAGTCGCCGGCCGACGCGGCCAAGCGCAGGTTCCGGGAGGCTCTGGAGCGCAACGCCCGCAACGTGCAGGCGCAGCAGGCGCACCAGAGCCGGGCGAAGATCCAGGGGAACAGCACGGGCGGCGCGCGGACCAAGCGGACGCGCCGCAAGACGGGCTGACACCACGCACGGCGAAGGCCGCGGCCCGGCACACCGCCGGACCGCGGCCTTCGCCGTGCCCGGTGAATCCTTCCGGCACCCGGCGCCAGGCGCGTCCGGCCGCACGCTCGGCCACTCGGGTGACAGGTGATAACCCCCGGCGGCGACGGCAGTTGATCAGCTCGTCCCGCCGGGGACACCCCACCCCTGCGACAGTCCGACAGAAGGATTCTCCACATGTTCAAGAAGATGATGGCCACCGCCGCGGTCACCGCCTCGGTGCTCGGCGCCGGCGCCGCGGCTGCCTCCCCGGCGATGGCGATCGGCAACGACGGCGGGGTCACCACGGTCAACGGCAACGACTCCGCCCAGATCTACGGCAACCAGACGACCAAGGGCGTCCAGAGCCCGCAGCTGAGCCTGGTCCAGGGCACCCTGAACAAGCCCTGCGTCGCCCTGCCCGTCAAGGCCAACCTGCAGGCGATCGTCGGCCTCATCGCTGCCGTCGGCGTCGCCCAGGACGTCCCGATCCTGTCCAACCCGATGAACCAGCAGTGCACCGAGAACTCCACCCAGGCCAAGGGCGACGAGCCGCTCTCGCACATCCTCAGCAACATCCCGGTGCTGTCCGGCAACCTCTCCAACGGCAGCTGACACCCGGCGCGGCCCGGCCACACCGCGGCCGCACCCGCATCCCGCAGGCAGGGCCCGTACGCCGTCGCGCGTACGGGCCCTGCCCGTTGTCCGTGCCGCCGGGCGGCCGGCTCACCTGCCGACCCCCGGGGGCCCGAGGGCGGTGGCCAGCTGGGCCCGGGAGCGGACCTCGAGCTTCTGGTAGATCCGGGTCAGCCGCGCCTCGACGGTCTTGACGCTGACGAACAGCTTCGCCGCCGCCTCCTGGTTGCTGGCGCCCTGGGCCACGAGCAGCGCCAGGCGGGCCTCCCCCTCGGTCAGCGCGGCCAGGGCCACGGTCGGACCGCCGGCCGGGGCGGGCACCGGCTCCGGGCCCTCGCCGGCGAGCTGCGCCCAGGGCTTCGCCCCGGCCTGTGCGAACACCTCGGCGGCGGCCTGGAGGGCGGCCCGAGCGGGGGCCCGCCGCCGTCGGCGCCGCTCCACGCGGCCCAGGGCGAGCAGCGTACGGCCCCGCTCCACCGGGAGCCGGAGCTCCCGGAACCGCTCGGCGGTGTCCCTCAGGAGGTCCACGGCGGCCTCGGCGTCCCCGTGCGCGGACAGGGCCAGGCCGCGGGCCCGGTCGAGGGCGGCGACCACGGGGGCGCGCCCGAGCCGGAGGGCGGTCGCCCGTACGGCGTCGATGAGCTCCGCGGCCTCGCCGGGGGCGTCGGCGGCGACGAGGGCCTCGGCGAGTTCGCCGTGCCAGCGCAGGACGGAGGGGTCGACGACCTGCTGGGCCGCCTCCAGTGCGGCGACCCGGCGCAGGGTGGCCACCGCCTTCGCGGCCTCCCCCGTCGCCAGCTCGACGAGGCCGAGCGCGTACAGGCTGCGGGAGAGGAAGACCTGGTCGCGCTCCTCCTCGGAGGCCTGGATGCCGCGGCGGGCGTATCCGGCGGCACGCGCGAAACTGCCGCCGGCCGCTTCGGCCATGGCGGACACGTACCATGCGGGGCCGGGCGAGAGCCCGGCTTCGATGGTGAGTTCCAGGGCCCGGCGGGCGTGCGCGGAGGCCACGGCGCACCGGCCGCGCCGCAGTTCGACCTCGCTGAGGCTGCGCAGCACCTCGAAGACGTCCTCGGAGGAGCCGGTGCGCTGGACGGCCGGCAGCAGGACGAGGAGCTGGCTGCGTGCGTCGTCGAGCCGGTCGTCGAACAGGGCGTGGCGGACGGCCAGGTACTGCGGGGCGTTGCGCATGCCGAGGGGGACCTCGGGGGCGGGCAGGGCCAGGGCCTCGGCCAGGATCTCCTCGGCGTTCGGGTCCCCGAGGATGCGGCCCATGCGGGCCCGCACCGTCAGGGCCATGGCCTCGGCCACCTGGTCGCCGCCCGCGGCGGCGAGCGCACCGGCCTCGGCGGCGGCGTCGCGGGAGCGGACGGGGTCGCCGTCGCTGAGGTTGCACTTCCAGGCGACGCGCAGCTGGACGGCGGCCTGGAGGGCGGGGTCGCCCTCGGCCTCGTCCATGGCGTGCGCGAAGGTCTCGTCGAGGGTGCCGAGGGCCTGGCCGGCGGCGTCGATGACGGCGAGTCGGGCCCGTACCCGGTCGGAGGGCGAGGCGTCGCGGGCGAGGACGGCCCGGGTGGCGCGGCGCGCGAGATCGGCGCGGCCGGCCCAGCCGGCGTCCTCGGCGGCGGCGACGAGGCGGGCGAGCTCCTCGCCGGGGCGGTCGAAGGGCGTGCGTTCGGCGGCGAGCAGGCCCAGTTCGGCGGCGAGGGCGCGCTGGCCGCGGCGGCGGCACTGCGCGGCGGCGCGGGCGATCTCGGCGGCGAGCCACTCGTCGGGGGTGTCCACCGCGAGCGCCCGATGGCGTACGGCCTGGACGGGGTCGTCGACGGCGGCGGCGAGCGCGGCGTGCCCGGCGGCGCGCTCGGGCCAGCCGGCGTCGGCGGCCAGCGCCATGGGCAGGGCGCCGGCGGTGAAGGTGACGGCCCCGTCCTCCGCCACGGTGACCAGCGCGGCCCGTTCCGCCTCGGCGAGCTCGGCCTCGGCGTCGGGCCGGCCGGCGCGGCGCAGCAGGGCGGTGGTCGGCCGGGCCGCGAGCGCGGCGAGCAGCAGGGTGCGGCGGGTCCGCGCGGGGGCCGCGGCGAGGAGCCGGCGGGCGACCTCGCGGGCCTGGCCGGACAGGGGCAGCGGATCGGCGTGGTGGGCGCTGCCGTCGCGGGCCCCGGCGGCTTCGGCGAGGGAGCGGCCGAGGGCGAGCGCGAGGCGGGGGTTGCCGCCGCTGGCCTGGTGGACGCGGCCGGCGAGGCGGGCGGGCAGGCCGTGGCGGACGAGCAGCTCGGCGACCTGGTCGGCGCCGAGCGGCGGGATCCGGATCGCCGGGGTGCCCGGACCGCACAGGCGCTCGGCTGCCGGGGCGCCGCCCTGGACGCATTCGGCGGCCAGGACCCGGACCCGGGGCGGGGTCAGGCGCAGGGCGAAGCCGAGCAGGTCGGCGCTCTCGGCGTCGAGCCACTGGGCGTTGTCGAGGACGAGCAGGAGGGGGGTGCGGGCGGCGAGGGTGCGCAGCACCTCGACGACGGCGAGGCGCAGCGCGAGGTGGTCGCGGCCGGCACGCGGGGCGTCGGCTTCGCGGCGCAGCAGGGCGACGGCGGTGCGCTGCGGCCCGGAGAGCCGCTCCAGCAGGGCGCAGGGGACGGAGGCCAGCAGGGCGGCGGCGGACGCCTCTGGTATCCACCGGTCGGCGGCCTCGGGGGCGAGGCGGAGCACGGTCTCGTGGCGGGCCTCGGCCGCGGCCGCGACGGCGGCGGCCACCTCGGACTTGCCCGCGCCGGCCGGTCCGGTGAGCAGGACGCGCGCGTGCGCGGTCAGCGCCTGCTCGACCGCCCTGATCAGTTCACCGTGTCCGACGGTCGCGTCGGCCCGCCCACTCGGCGCCACGCACAGCCACCAGCCTCTCGGTCCCCACACCTGTGCCTTTCCTGTGAGAGGCGAGAATACGAGGTCGGAGGCCGGATGGAGCCGGACTGTGACGCAGAATTCAGTCGGCGGACGACAAGGCCCTGCGGTACCGCCGGTACGGGGTGTACCGGCGGCGCCGCAGGGCTCATTGGTCCGTACTATCCACCCGTCAGGGGGTGGGGGCGCCCACCTGTCAGAAGGTGAGGTTCCAGGAGTCGATGTAGCCGGTGTCGCCGCCGGCGTTGTCGTTGACCCGGAGCTTCCAGGTGCCGTTGGCGACCTCGGAGGAGGCGTTCACGGTGTAGGTCTGCAGGATGTTGTCGGCGCTGCCGCCGGCGCGGTTGTGCAGGGTGTAGACGGAGCCGTCGGGGGCGACGAGGTCGACCTTCAGGTCACCGATGTAGGTGTGCTTGATGTCGACGCCGACCTTCAGCGTGGCGGGCGCGTTGCCGGCCACACCGGTGACGGTGATGGGGCTCTCGACGGTGGTGTTGTCGTTGATGGTCACGTTGGTGGTGTTCTCGAAGCCCGTGGTGGGCGGGGTCGAGGTCACGGCGGTGACGGTGGCGGCCGCGTCGGCGAGACCGGCGCCGCAGCCGCCGGTGCAGGTGCCGGCCAGCGGGCGGGCGTTGGCCTTGATCGCGGACTCGATCTGCGCCGGGGTCAGCGAGGGCTTGGCGGCGACGAGGAGCGCGGCGAGGCCCGCGATGTGCGGGGAGGCCATGCTGGTGCCCTGGTACGGCTTGTAGATCTCGGAGCCGGGGGTGGTGGCGCCGTTGTTCAGCGTGGAGAGGATGCCGTTCTCGGGCGTGGTGACGGTGCCCGGGGTGTCGGTGGCGCGGCGGGTCTCACCACCCGGGGCGGCGATGTCGACGGTGTTGCCGAAGTTGGAGTAGAACGAGCGGTCGCCGGTGCGGTTGGTGGCGGCCACGGTGATGACGTTGCTGCAGCTGGCGGGCGTGAAGCCGCTCGCGTCGGCGTTGCTGTTGCCGGCCGCCACGACGACGGTGGTGCCGCGGGCGACGGCCCCGTTGATCGCGTTCTGGTAGCTGGTGCTGCAGGTGCCGGAGCCGCCGAGGCTCATGTTGATCACCTTGGCGGGGGTGGCGTTCGCCGGGACGCCCGCGACGGTGCCGCCGGAGGCCCAGGTGATGGCGTCGACGATGTCCGAGGTGGCGCCGCCGCACTTGCCGAGGACGCGGACCGGCTGGATCTTCGCGTTGTACGCGATGCCCGCGACGCCCTTGGCGTTGTTCGTGGCCGCGGCGATGGTGCCCGCGACGTGGGTGCCGTGCCAGGAGGAGTCGCTGGCCTTGGAGCCGGTGCCGCACTCGCCGGCGGCGCTCCAGTCGCCCTCGTCGGCCGGGTTGCTGTCACGGCCGTTGCCGTCACGGGCGGCCGAGGAGCTGCTGATGAAGTCGTAGCCCGCGACGATGTTCGGGGCGACGTCGGAGTGCGCCACGTAGCCGGTGTCGATCACGGCGACGGTGACGCCGGCGCCGGTGGTCTTGTCCCAGGCGGCCGGGACGTTCATCCCGGCGGTGGGCTCGAAGAGGTCCCACTGCTTGGCGTACTCGGTGTCGTCCGGGGTGGCCATCGCGTAGGCGCGGGTGTCGGGCTCGACGTAGGCGACGTCCGGGTCGGACCGGAACTGGGCCATCAGCTGGGCCGCGTCGGCCGGGGCGGTCGCACCACCGAGGCTGACGAGGGCGGCGCCGGTGCCCAGGCGCCGGTCGAACTTCGCCTTCTTGCCGGCCTTCTTGCCCTTGGCGGCGGCGTCGGCGGCGGCGGCCTGGTTGGAACTGGCCTCGGAGGCGGAGTTCTTGTAGCCGACGATCAGGTTCTCGACCGGAGCGGCGGCCGGGGCGGCGGGCGCGCCAGCGGCGGGCAGGGTCGAGGCGGCGGACTGGGCCGGCGCGGGGTCCGCGCCGGTCAGGGCCACGGAAGCGGTGGCGGAGCCGGCCAGCAGGGTGACGGACATCGCCACCACGGATATCAGCCTGCGTCGCGTTGCGTGCACGGTGTTCCCTTTCGCGGGCCGGCTCCGGGCAGGCCGGAGCGACCCCGGTTGGGGCTGTGGGAGGTGGACGGCGCCTGCGGGGCCGGGGCGGGCTGGTCAGTTCCGCTCCGGCCGCCGCTTCGCCTTCGCTGCCCCGGCCGCTTCGGCGGGGCGGGGGCAGCGGTGGTGCGGGCGATCCACCCGGCCGCTCGGCTTCACACCATGTGGGGTTGGGGCGGGGGCCGTTCGGGGGGAAGATCGCCGGTGGGCAGACAGTAGGCAACGGGGGGATGAACGCGATACGGGGAAAACCCTTGTCCGCCCCTCAGGGGGCCCTTTGCGCCTCTTCGGGGCCCTTCCCCGCTCCCCTTTGACACCTCTTGTCCCCTTTCGACCGGCGGGTTTCGGCCCCCCTTGCAGCGCCCCGCCGTCTCAATCCCCGGACAGCGCCTTCGCTTCCGCCCCTCGCTCCCGCCCCGGGACCCTGCACCGGCACCCGGCCCCTGGACCTCAGCCCTCGGACAGCCGGCGGAAGTACGTCCAGCTGGTCTCGTTGGGCTCGGTCCACTTCTCCGGGGCGTGCGCGTACTGCGGGTGGCGCTCCTCGATGTACGCACGCGTCCGCTCGGGCACCTCGGCGTACGAGCCGAGCTTGCGCCCCCGGCAGTGGAAGGCCAGCCCGCCCGGCCGCTGCCCCTGCTCCATCCAGGGCAGCCACGGCGACATGCGCATCCAGGACATGGTGCACGGCACACCGGGCGCGTCCGTGGTGAGGACCGACTCCGGGGCGAAGAACTGGAAGAGCTCCAGGGCCCGGTAGGTGTCCCCGGCGGAGTTCAGGGGATAGTCGGCGACCGGCAGCGGGGAGGGGTAGGCCAGCGGGATCTCCAGGCTGAAGCAGACCTGGTCGCCGAGCCGGGTCAGCGGCACCGGGAACGGCCGCAGCCTCAGGTTCGCCGGGTCGTTCCAGACGTGGACCACCGGCTTGCCCTCCCAGGTGTCCAGGATCTCCCGGGTCCTGGGGTCGAGGTAGAACGCGGCCTCGCGGGTGAGCAGCCGGTAGCCGCCCCCTTCCCCGCCCCCGCCGTCCTCGCCGTCCTCCGTCAGGCGGGCGACGTTGACCCCCTCGAAGCCGAACAGGTGCCGGTAGGGCTCGTCCGGGGCCCAGGAGAACACGTCCCCGGACCACCAGAAGACCACCTCGGCGCCGTCGAGGGAGGCGCGGGTCCGGGCGAAGGCGTGCAGCAGGTCGGCAGGCGTCATGCCGGGTACTGTGCGGGGCTGCGGCCGCCGCGGCAAGGAGGGCACGAGCCGATCCGTGGCCGACATGTGGATGCCGGTTGACGCTGCGCCGGGCAGCCGCAACCGTGATCCGCATGGGGATGGGGAACGAACGCCGCCTGCTGACGCTGCTGGTCTGCCTCGTGCTGGGCACGGGACTGGTCGCGGCCGTCCTGGGTGCCTCACGCGCCGCCGGCCCGCGTCCGGCGCAGGCCGTGCGCCCGGGCGACACGGTGGACCTGCGCGACGTGCCGCCCGCGCCCGCCGAACCGCCTCCCGGGCCCGACGCGTCCACCGGCACCGTGACGGTGGACTGCGGGCGCAACGGCGAGGGCCACTACAACGAGGACAACCTCGTCGTGTCCCCGGGGATCCGCTCGGGCGCCCACCACACGCACGCCTACGTCGGGAACCTGTCCACGGACGCCCTCTCGACCGACGCCTCCCTGGCCGCCGCCGCGACCGGCTGCCGCGGCGGCGACCGCTCCACCTACTACTGGCCGGTCCTGCGCCGCCCCGACCGGGCGGGCACGCAGCCGCACGAGCACTCCGCCGGCCACGGCAACAGCGGGGAGATCCTGCACGAGGCGTCGGTCACCGTGGAGTTCCGCGGCAACCCCGTCGGCAAGGTGGTGCCGATGCCGCCCTTCCTGCGCGCCGTCACGGGCGACGCGGTGGCCGCGACCGCGCGCACCGAGGCCGACGTCCGCGCCCGCTGGGGCTGTTCCGGCTCCCCGGAACGGACCACCACCCGCTACCCTCGCTGCCCCGCCGGCGACCGGCTCACCCGCACGCTGGTCTTCCCCAGCTGCTGGAACGGGCTGGACCACGACAGTGCGAACCACCGTGCGCACCTGGCCTTCCCCGCCGCCAACGGGGTCTGCCCGCAGGGCGGCTTCGCCGTGCCGCAGCTGCGGATCACGCTGGCGTACGACGTGCCGCCGGGGACGGCGGTCGCGGTGGACTCCTTCCCCGAGCAGCGGCACAGCCCGAAGACCGACCACGCCATGTTCGTGAACGTCATGACGGACGCGCAGATGGCCGCCCTCGTGGACTGCCTCAACCAGGGCCGCACCTGCCGCACCTGAGCCGGCGGCACCCGCGGAACGGGCCCACCTACCCGAGTGACGCAGGTCACATGAACCGGATTCCGGCCCACCGCGTGTTCTGACCGCACGGCTCGGCGAGGAAGAGGAAGAGGTGCGATGGCCGGACCACTGTGGCCCCGTACGCGGCGGGGCTCGACGGACGAGGCACTGATCAGGTCGGTGTACGAGGAGCACGGCCATGCGCTGCTCGCGTACGCCACCCGGCTGACCGGGGACCGGGCCACCGCCGAGGACGTCGTCCAGGAGACGCTGATCCGGGCGTGGCGGCATTCCGAAGCCCTGGTCAACGGAAAGGGATCGGTGCGCGGCTGGCTGCTGACGGTGGCCCGCAACATCATCACCGACCGCTACCGGGCCAGGGCCGCCCGCCCGCAGGAGGTCTCCGGGGCGGCGGCCGCTCCCCCGGTGGAACTCGACCACGCCGATGCGGTGGTGGACACGGTGACGGTGCTGGGGGCGCTCGACCAGCTCACGCCGGAGCACCGGGACGTGCTGAAGGAGTTGTACTACCGGCAGCTCAGCGTCGCCGAGGCCGCCGACAGCCTCGGCATTCCGGCCGGTACGGTCAAATCGCGCTCGCACTACGCCCTCAAGGCGTTGCGCGAGGTGTTTCGGCAGAACAGCACCAAGGAGGGGAATCGCATGGGCGGCAGGCCGCCCCAGCAGCCCGCCGGACTGCGGGAGGTGGTGGCATGAACCGACAGCGGCACGAGGAGGAGGAACTCCTCGGCCCCTACGTCCTCGGCGTCCTCGACGGACAGGACGTACTCCGGGTCGAGGAGCATGTGAGCGGCTGCGTGCAGTGCCGTGAGGAGGTGGCCGCGTTGCGCGAGATGGAAGCGGCGCTGGGCGAGGTGCCCGCGGAGGCGTTCCTCGACGGGCCGCCCCAGGGCGGCGACCTGCTGCTCCAGCGCACCCTGCGGCAGGTCCGCGGGGAGGCGGCCGCGCAGCGGCGGCGCCGGCTGGGCCTGACCGGGCTGGCCGCGGCGGCCGCGCTGGCCGCGGTGTTCTGGGCCGGGGCCCGGATGGGATCGTCCGACGGCGAGGCCGTCGCCGTCCCGCAGCCGCCCGGGGCCACGGTCTCCGCGGCGCCGTCCCCGCCGCCCGCCGGGACCAAGGTGGCCTCGGCCGCCGATTCCGGCTCCGGCGCGCGGATGACCGTCCAGGTCACCCCGGCCGCCAAGTGGGTCCGGGTGCACGCGGCGGTGACCGGGATCCCGCCGGGCGAGCGGTGCCGGCTGGTGGTGGTCGGCAAGGACGGCAGCCGTACCTCCGCGGGCAGCTGGGTCGTCGGCAGCCAGGAGAACGGCGGGGGCAAGGGCGCGGCCCTGGACGGCTCGGCGGCCGTCGACCCGTCCCTGGTGAAGGCGGTCGTCGTGGAGAACGAGGCGGGCAGGACCTTCGTCTCCGTACCGATGCCGGCGTAGACCGCCCAAGCCGGCCCGCCCGCCCGGGAGTCCGGCCTGCCGCTCGCAGGCCGGACTTCCGTCCGCCCCGCCCGCCCCGAGTCGGACCGATTGTCACATTGCGGTCCATGACATCCTGTGACGTCACAACTCGCCGGGCGGAATCGGCGGACGTCCGGGGAATACGGGGTGGGAAAAGGCGATGAGGCTCTGCTTCCTGGTGGAGGAGCACTACCGCCACGACGGGATGCCCAACGAGGTGATCGGGCAGCTCACGGCGTGGGGGCACCGGGTGGACGTGGTGCGGCCGGGCGGCTCGCTGCTGCGGATGACCGAGGCCGTGGACGCCGGCGCGCACGACGCGTGGGTGCTCAAGACGGTGTCCGGCGGGCCGGGGCTCACCCTGCTCGAGGCCGCCGCCGCGGCCGGGCTGACCACCGTCAACGACGCCCGGTCGATCCGGGGCGTCCGGGACAAGGCGCTGGCCGCGGCCGTCGGGCGGGCCGGTGGGCTGCCGATGCCGCCGACGTACGCGGTGGCCCGGCCCGACCTGCTGCGGGAGATACCGGCAGGCGAGTACCCGCTGGTCGTCAAGCCGGCCGACGGCAGCTCCGGGCGCGGGGTGCGCCTGGTGTCCTCGCCCGAGCGGCTGGAGCAGCTCCTGCCGGAACTCGCGGGCGAGGGCATGCTCATCGCCCAGCCGTACGTGCCGAACCCGGGCACCGACGTCAAGGTCTACGCGGTCGGCGGTGAGCTGTTCGCGACCGAGCGCTGCTCTCCGCTGCATCCCGATCCGGCGGTGCGGGAGCGGCGCGTGCCGCTGTCCGGCGAGGTCGCCGCGATCGCCGCGCAGGTGGGGGCGGTCTACGGGCTCGACCTGTACGGGGTGGACGTGCTGCTGGGCCCGGACGGGCCGGTGGTCGTCGACGTGAACGACTTCCCGAGCTTCCGCCAGGTCCCCGATGCGGCGGCCCGGGTGGCCCGGGCGGTGCTCGGGCTGGCCGGGGCGGGCGGCTCCGCGGCTGCCGCCTGCCGGACCCGGGCGCGGGCGCTGCCGTTGGCCATCCCGGCGCAGGCCGCGCGGGCGGGCGAGGCCGCCCGGTGAGGATCTGCCTGATCACACCGGAGCCGGGGCATCCGCTGCTGGCCGGTGCGGCGGAGCTGCTGCGCGCGGCGGGGCACCGGGTGGAGGCGCTGGACCCGGGCGCCGCCGGGGAGGCCGGGGAGGTGCCCGGGGTGCGGGAGACCGGGCAGGGTCCGGCCGACGTGTACCTGCTGAAGGCGCGGACGCCGCGGGCGCTGGGCCTGGCGCGGGAGCTGGAGCGGCGGGGCGCGGCCGTGGTCAACTCGGCCGCGGCGACCGCGCTCTGCCAGGACCGCACGGCGATGGCGGAGCTGGCCCGGCGGGCCGGGCTGCCGTTCGCCGGGACCCGTACGCACGGCTCGCTCGCGGCCTGGGCCGCATCCGGCGGAGCGCGGCGGGAGCTGGCCGCCGGCCCGGTCGTCGTCAAGAGCCGGCACAGCCGCCGGCACGACCTGGTCGCCCGGGTCGACGGCCCGGACCGGCTGCGGGAGCTGGCGGCGGCGTGGCCCGAGGAGCCGGTCGTGGTGCAGGACTTCGCCGCCAACAGCGGCTGGGACCACAAGCTGTGGGCGATAGGCGACCGGGTCTTCGCCGCCCTGCGCCGCTCCGAGCTGGCCCCCGGGGGCCTGGGTCCGGCGCGGCCGCTCGACCCGGCCGGACTCCCGGCCGGCTGGGAGCAGCTGGTCCGCCGGGTGGGCGAGGTGTTCGCGCTGGACGTCTTCGGCGTGGACATCGTCGGCACCGGCGACGGCAGCCCGCTCATCGTGGACGTCAACGCCTTCCCCGGCATCCGCGGCCAGGCCGCCGCCCCCGGGGCCCTGGCCGGCCTGGCCCTGGCACGCGCTGGCGAGCGCCGCTGAGCCCTGCTCCCGGGCCGCGGCCACGGCCCGGGAGCCGCGCCTCCGGCGGGCCGGCCCCCGGCAGGTGCGGTTCGGGACCGGTCGGGGGAATCCGCAGGGCGGGGCGTGTCGGCGGGGGCCGGGGTGCCCCGGGCGGCACGAGGATCGGCGGATGGGCGTCGCACTGCCGGTCCTCTTCGCACTGTTCGCTGCGCTCAGCAATGCGCTGGCGACCGTGCTCCAGCGGCGGGCCGCCCTCACGGTGCCGCAGAGCCAGGGATTCCGGTTCGGGCTGATCCTGGACCTGGTGCGGCGGCCCGTCTGGCTCGGCGGGATCCTCGCCGTCGTCGCGGCCGGCGCGGGGCAGGCCGCGGCGCTGGCCACCGGCGCGCTGGTGCTCGTCCAGCCGCTGTTCGTGCTGGAGCTGCCGTTCGCCCTGCTGATCGCCTCGCTCGTGACGCGGCACCGGCTTCCGGGGGCGGTGTGGCGGGCCGTGGCGGCGGTGGTGGGCGGGCTGGGGCTGGCGCTGGCCGCGGCCTCACCCGCCGGGAACCGTACGCACGTACCGCTGGACCGGTGGCTGCCCGCGCTGGTGGGGTGCGCGGCCGCCGCCGCGGCGCTGGCCGTGGCGGGGCTGCGCCGGCCTCCGGGGCGGGCCCGGGCCGGGTGCCTGGGCGCCGCCACCGCCGTCTGCTACGCGACCACGGCCGCGCTGATGAAGGACTCCGTGCCGCTGCTCGGGGAGGGCGGGATCGGGCCGTTCCTGTCCGCGTGGCAGACGTACGGCTTCGCGGTGACCGGCATCTGCGCCCTGCTGCTGCTCGAACACGCCATGCAGGGCGGCCCGCTGGTCGCCTCTCAGCCGGCGCTGACGCTGGGCGACGCGAGCGTGAGCGTTGCGCTGGGCGTGGTCCTGTACGACGAGCACCTGAGGGCGGGCTGGTGGGTGCTGCTCCAACTGGTGGGCATCGCCCTGATCTGCATCGGCGTCATCGCCCTCGCCCGGGCCGAGGCGACGGAGGGCGAGAGCGAGAAGGCGGGCAGGGGCGGAAGCGCGGACGCCGACGCCGACGCGGACGCCGACGCCGGCGGGAGCGGGGGCGCGGGCGGGAGCGGGGGCGACGGAGGCGGGTAGCGTGCGCACCAGTCGAGTGGAGGGCGGACGCGATGCGCGCAGTGGTCTTCGAGCAGTACGGGCAGCCGGCCGCGGTGCGGCAGGTGCCGGATCCGTCGCCTTCCCCGGGCGGGGTGGTGGTGCGCGTCGAGGCGACCGGGCTGTGCCGCAGCGACTGGCACGGCTGGATGGGCCACGACCCGGACATCGTGCTGCCGCACGTCCCCGGCCACGAACTCGCCGGGGTGGTGGAGGAGGTGGGCCCGGGGGTCACCCGCTGGCGGGCCGGGGACCGGGTCACGGTGCCGTTCGTCTGCGCCTGCGGGAGCTGCGCCGAGTGCGCGGCCGGCCAGCAGCAGGTGTGCGAGCGGCAGACCCAGCCCGGTTTCACGCACTGGGGCTCCTTCGCCCAGTACGTGGCCCTGGAGCACGCCGACGTGAACCTGGTGGCCGTGCCGGAGGAGCTCGCGTACGCCACGGCCGCGGGCCTGGGCTGCCGCTTCGCGACGGCGTTCCGCGCGGTGGTCGCTCAGGGCCGGGCGGCTCCCGGGGAATGGGTCGCCGTGCACGGGTGCGGCGGGGTCGGCCTGTCGGCGGTGATGATCGCGGCGGCGGCCGGGGCGCGGGTGGTGGCGGTGGACGCGGCTCCCGAAGCACTGGAGCTGGCCCGGAAGTTCGGCGCGGTGCACGCGGTGGACGCTCGTACGGCCTCCGACACGGCGCAGGCGGTGCGGGAGCTGACCGGCGGCGGCGCGCACCTGTCGCTGGACGCCCTGGGCTCGCCGGTGACGGCCGCCGCCTCGGTGGCCGGGCTGCGCCGACGCGGACGGCACGTGCAGGTGGGGCTGCTGCCGCCCGCGGCGGGGGCGGCGGTGCTGCCGATGGAGCGGGTGATCGGCTGGGAGTTGGAGATCCTCGGCAGCCACGGGATGGCCGCGCACGCGTATCCGCCGATGATGGAGCTGGTCCGGTCCGGGGCGCTGCGGCCGGACCTCCTGGTCACGGCCGCGCTGCCGCTCGACGCGGCTCCGGCGGCCCTGGCGGCGATGGGCACGGCGCCGGGCCGCGGGGTGACGATCGTCCTGCCGCAGGAGCCGGCCGCGATCTGAGCTACGATCTGCCGCGATTCGATCGATCGTCCGTTCGTCCGACCACTCGGACGAACGTCCGAAAGGGGTGGGCTGGTGGGAGCGAAGTCCCGCACGACCGTGGCGGCGCGGACCGCGACCGGCGTGGTGGCGGCCCTTGCGGCCGTCGTCCTGGCCGCCGGCTGCTCCGGCAAGGCGCCGGCGGGGGACAAGCCCGCCGGATCGACGGCCCCGCCCGCGCCGTCGCCCTCCGCCTCCCCCGATCCGGCGCAGGCGCCGACCCCGTCGCAGGAGCCCTCGGGGTCTTCGGAGCCGGCCGAGACGCCCGATCCGACGGCCACCCCCGGCGCGCGCCCGAAGACCCCGCCGGGGACGGGCGGTTCGGGCGGTTCGGGCGGTTCGCAGATCCCGCAGAACCCCCACCGCGGGCCCAACCCGCCGCCCGCGCCGACGCACACGCCGGTCCTGGACTGGACCCCGCCGACCTTCGACCCGGGCGCCACCTACACGGTCCCCCCGCTGCCGAGGTAGCCGCCGCGCGTCGGCCCGGGCGGTTCTCAGGCCGGGTTCGGCGGCGCGGTGGGCGCCGGCGGGGCTGCGCGCCGGGCCCTGCGGCGGCGCAGGGCGACCACCGCCCCGAGGAGCACGGTGAGGAAACCGGCGCCGACCGTCAGCAGCCAGGCCGGGACGCCGCCGACCTTGCGGATCACCCCGTGGTAGACGGCGCGCCGGTACGGGGTGTCCGCGGCGGTCGCGCGCAGTTCGTGGTCGCCGTCGATGCGGCCCGGCTCCGGGAACTCCTGGTCGATCGCGGTGAGGAAGGCCTCCTTGCCGTCGGTGAGGGCGGCGAGGTGCCGGTCGGGCGTGATCCGCCCCGCGAAGGTGACCTTCGGCGCCTCGCCGCCGATCCGGCCGACGGGCTCCATGCGGTGGTCGGCCAGGACGTACAGGCCCAGCGACTGCGGGGTCTTGGCCATGCGGGAGAGCCGCATCGGGTAGACGAGCCGGTCGCTGTCGAAGCGGATCCGCAGGGGGTCCAGCGTGCCGTACAGGATCCGGCCCTTGCCGCGCGGGGCCAGGCGGACCGCCACGTACTCCCACCCCTGGTCCACGTACGGCTTGACCTCGGCGGCGAGCGTCTCGGGCAGCCGGAAGCCGTTGGACTCCAGCCAGCCGCGCAGCGCCCCGGGGTCGGTGGCGGTCAGCCGGGCCACGTCGAAGTCCCCGAGCTGCTCGCGGCCGACGACGCCGACCGGGGCCGCGGCTTCGGGGGGCGGGGCGGCGGCGGTGTCGCCGATGGAGGAGGAGAAGGGCCAGTCGCCCTGGCGCGGCCAGAAGTAGTACCGCGCCTTGTGCTCGGGCAGGGTCGCCCGCTCCAGTTCTCCGAAGACCGCCGGGTCGCCGAGCTCCACCGTGGCGCGGGTGGGCACCGGCATGATCCAGGCGGCCTGCTTGGCGTTGCCGCCGACGGTGAACCGCATCACGATCTGCTCGGTGCGGCCGTCGAACCGCACGACGGAGGTCTCGCGGGAGACGCCGATCCGGGACTGGCCGTCGGGGACCATCGCCCCGCATCCGCACGCCCAGGCGGGGTTGACCAGCGATCCCAGCTGGGTCGCGAGCAGGGCGAGGAGCAGGGTCAGGATTCTTCTCTTCATCCACACGGGCTCTCAGACGACCGCCCGGTCGCTCCGGTTCCGCTTCGTCCGCCCGCCCGTTCGACCCCTCGGCCTCCGGGGGCCCCTCGGGAGGTCGGGCCCCCTGTCCCGTTGTCCGAGCCGGTCCCCATACTGCTGCCATGAGAGGGACGGACAAGCCGCGCAGCAGCCCGCTGGTGCCCGACGCCGTCGTGGCCGAAATCGCCCGGCACCACTGGGATTCCATGGTGTGCGGATGCGGCCGCAGCGCGGGGCACCTGGAGGACACGCTGTGGAACGCGGCCGAGGGGCATCCGGCGGCCTACCGCGCGCTGAACGGGCACGCGTTCCGGGCGGGGGTGCTCAAGGCCCCCGCCCCGGCGGTGTGCGGGGTGCTGATGGCCGTGTGGACGGCGGGGCCGCCGAGGCTGGCGACGCGGGAGGCCCTGCTGTGGTGCCTGGTCGCGCTGCTGGGATCGGACGACGACGGATCCGCGTACGAAGCCGGGCTGTACGGGCAGTGTGCGGCGTTCGTCCGCCGGGGCGTCGAATCGCTGCGGCGCGAGGCGGCGGCCCGGCCGGGCTCGGTCTCGGCCGCGTACGTGGACGGCGTCCTGCGGCTCCTCGGCCTGGCCGCCTGAGGCTCCCGCGGCGTGCGGCGCCACGGCCGGGGGCCGCTGCCGGGGGCCGCTGCCGGGGCCGCCGCAACGGCCCCGGGGTGCGACTCTCGGCGTACGCCCGCCGCTGCCGCGTACGTCCGGGGGGTGACGCGGGCGCGGGGACGGCGCCCGTAGCGTCCTGGGCATGGTCCAGCTGACTCGGGCGGCCGCGGCCGCCGTTCTCGCCTGTGCGGTCCTCTTACCGTCGACCGCCGCCACCGCCCACGCCGCTCCCGCCGCACCCGCCGCCGGCGCCGCCGCGGCGGCCGCCCCGGGGCCCGACGACCGGGGCGCCCGCGTGCGGCTGCCCGCGCCCACCGGTCGGTACGGGGTGGGCAGTTCCGTGCTCCACCTGGTCGACCGGTCCCGGCCCGACCCCTGGGTGCCCCAGGCCGGCGGGCGCGAGCTGATGGTGACCGTCCACTATCCGGCCGCGCCGCACGCGCAGGGCAGGCCGTCCCCGTACGCCGCCGAGGAGGAGGCGCGGCTGCTGCTGCGCGGTGCGGGGGTCGAGGACCCGGCCTCGGTCCGCGAGGTGGCCCGGATGCGGACGCACAGCGCGGTGGACGCGCGGCCCGCGCCGGGACGGCACCCGCTGGTGGTGCTCTCGCCGGGGTTCGGTGTGCCGCGGTTCACGCTCACGCACCTCGCCGAGGACCTGGCCTCGCGCGGGTACGTCGTCGCCTCCGTCGACCACGCCTACGAGACCTCGGGCACCGCCCTCCCGGACGGGCGGATCCTCACCTGCACGGCCTGCAAGCTCCTGGAGGAAGGGCAGGTGCCCGGCAGTGCGGTGACGGCGGCACGCGCCGCCGACACCCGCTTCGTGCTGGACCGGCTGACGGGTCCGCGGCCGGCCTGGCGGTACGCGGCGGCCGTCGACCGGACGCGGATCGGCATGGCCGGCCACTCGATCGGCGGGGCGGCCGCGGCCGCGGCGATGCTCGCGGACCGCCGGATCGCCGCGGGGGTGAACATGGACGGCGCCTTCTGGGACGCCCTGCCCGCCGGCGGCCTCGGCGGGCGGCCCTTCCTGCTGCTCGGCACCGACGACGAGGTGCACCGGCCGGGCGGGACCGACGCCACCTGGGACCGGACCTGGCCGGCGCTGGGCGGCTGGAAGCGGTGGCTGACCGTGGCGGGGGCCGACCACTTCAGCTTCTCCGACGCCCCCGTGCTCCAGCGCCGCTTCGGCCTGCCCGCCGGGGACATCCCCGCGGACCGGGCGCTGGACGTGACCCGGGCCTACGTCGCGGCCTTCTTCGACGAGCACCTGCGGGGCGTGCCGCAGCCCCTGCTCACCGGCCCGAGCCCGGACCGGCCGGAGGTCCGGTTCCACAGCCCCTGAGCGCGGCGGCGAGGGTCAGGCGGCTGCCGTCTCGACGATGGCCTGCGGCAGCCAGTCCGCCAGCCGGCCGAAGCCGAAACCCAGGGCCGCGGCCCGGCCGTTGTCCAGGGCGTAGTCGCGGTCGAAGGAGAACGGCGAGGCGGCGGTGCCGTTCGCGACGACCCGGTGGAGCGGCGCCCGGCCGACCCCTTCGCCGACCAGCTCGCACAGCCCGAGGACGTCGAGGGAGCCGTGGGAGGCGGCGTCGACGGTCCCGGTGAAGGACTGCTCGGCCGCCCAGTGCAGGAACCGGGCGATCTCCCGGTGGTGGACGAAGGAGGTGGCGTACGGGGCCTCGTGCACCTCGACGGGGGTCCCGGCGGCGATCCGCTCGACGTAGTGCGCGAGGCGTCCGGTGAACTCCTCCCGGCCGCCGCCCAGCACGTGGGCCGTGCGTACGGCGGCGAAGCCGAAGGGGGCCTCCTCGCCCGGGGCGCGGTGCAGGAACACCGCCTCGGCCCGGCGTTTGCCCTCGGCGTAGGCGCGGGCCTCGGCGCTCGGCGGCGCCGGGTCGTACACCTCCATCGTGGAGGTCATCACGTACCGGGCGGTCCGGCCGGCGAAGACGCGGCGGGCCACGGCGGCCTGCGCCGGCGTGTAGCACACCTGGTCGATGACGGTGTCGAAGGTGCGGGGGCCGAGCGCCGCGAGGAGCTGCCCCTCGTCGTCGCGGTCCGCGACCAGGTGGGCGACGCCGCGGGGCGGGCTGGCGGTGCCCCGGTTGAGGACCGTGACGTCGTGGCCGGCCCCGCGCAGGAGCGTGACCAGGTGCTTTCCGAAGTACCGGCTTCCGCCGATGACGAGTATCCGCTGCATGGCACCGACTCTGCCCAGGTATCGTCCCCAGCAGAACAGGCCACTTGCTGTACGGGTGTTAAGGGAAACTGATGATCGATGTGCAACGGCTGCGCGTCCTGCGTGCCGTCGCCGAGCACGGCAGCTTCAACAAGGCCGCCGGTGCGCTGCTGCTGACCCCGTCGGCCGTCTCGCAGCACATCGCCGCGCTGGAGCGGAGCCTCGGCCATCCGGTGGCCGCGCGCAGCACCCGCGGGGTGACGCTGACCGAGGCGGGGCGGCTGCTGGTGGATGCGGCCGAGACGATCGCGGCCGAGCTGGACCAGGTCCGCAGTGCGATCGACCGGCTGTCGGCCGGGCGGCCGCGGCTGACGCTCGCCACGTTCACGAGCGGCGGCCGGCATCTGCTGCCGCGGGCACTGCCGCGGTTCGTGGCCGACCGGCCCGAGGCCGAGCTGACCCTGCTGGAGGCCGAGCCGGAGACCGCCGTCGCGCTGGTGCGCAGCGGCGGCGCGGACCTGGCGCTGGCCTACCACTTCGACGGGCCGCCGCCGGTGCGTGCCGGGCTGGACTGGACGCCGCTGATGGACGATCCGATGTGGCTGGTGCTGCCGCAGGACCATCCCCTCGCCGGCCGCGCCGACCTCGACCCGGCCGAACTGCGCGGTGCACGCTGGGTCCTGGGCTGTCTGAAGACCGAGGCGTTCCTGCGCCGGTACGCGGCCCTGGCGGGCTTCGAACTGCAGGTGGCGGCGTCCACCACCGACTACTTCTTCGCCCAGACGCTGGTCGGGGCGGGCGTCGGAGTCTCCCTGGTCCCGCACGTGTCGCTGGCCCCGCCCGCCTCCTGCACGGCGGTACGGGTGGCACCGCCGCGCCCGGCCCGCCACATCGGCCTGATCACCCCGCGCCGCCGCGGCCCGCAGCCGTACGCCGACGCCCTGGCCGAAGCGCTGCGCGCGGCGGCGGGCACGGAAGCCGACGC
Source organism: Streptomyces sp. NPDC046866 (assembly GCF_040704625.1). Classification (NCBI taxonomy): domain Bacteria; kingdom Bacillati; phylum Actinomycetota; class Actinomycetes; order Kitasatosporales; family Streptomycetaceae; genus Streptomyces; species Streptomyces sp. NPDC046866. Next base: position 107,127 of record NZ_JBEYXN010000010.1, on the reverse strand, counting down.
GGGGGCCGGGGCCGGCCCCACGGCGTGACCCGTCCCCGCCCGGCCGGCCGGCTCGCCGTGCGCCTGCACCAGGTGTGCGTTGTCCGGGGTGAGCGCCCACGCCCCGACCCCGAGGTGCTGAACGACAGAGCGGCGGCGCCCCCTCGGAAGGGGGGCGCCGCCGCCGGTCCGCGCTCCCCGGTCAGTAGGTGTAGCTCAGGCCCGACGTGTACGGGGTCAGGGTGCGCTGGGACACCACACCGCGGTAGGTGTACCAGCCCCATTTCTTGCACATCGTCTGGTAGCTCAGGGTGTTGTACGCCCCGGTCCCCACCCGCACGCGCGGGTAGATGACGTTGTCGCCCCAGTCTCCGCCGGCCGGACCGCTCGAGTAGGTGTCCACCGCCCAGTAGACGCCGACGACCGATCCGCCCGCCGGACAGTTCCAGCTGCCGAAGTTGACCCAGACGTTCCCGCCCGACCAGGCGCTGGCCGGGGCGGCGCTCAGGCCGACGACCCCCAGCGCCATGAGCGAGCCCGCCAGTACGGCCCGGGACGTCCGCCACAGTGATCCACGCATATGACCTCCCCAGTGACGGCTGCGCGCATGTGTGCGCCGCCGCGCGCAGCAGCCTCCCATATCGGCCACACGATTGTCCGACTTTCTCTCAAACTGCTTTTATATCGAACTATTGCATGACATTCGGATGCTTGTGCGGAAGGAGAGCCGCTCCTCAGGCGGCCTGGTCATCAGGCCCGGTGCCCGGCCCGCCTAGCCGCCTTGACCCGCAGCGTTGTCAACGCCGGTCAGCGGATCCCGGCGAGGGCTGGGAACAACGCTGCGGGTCAATACACCTGGGAGTTCGGGCGGTGGATCCGGCCGTCGCGCAGCTCCACCACGTCGTCGGCGAGTTCGATCAGGGCCGGGTCGTGGGTGGCGACCAGGGCCGTCACGCCCTCGCTGCGGACCACGGCGCGCAGCAGCTGCATGATGGAGCGGCCGGTCTCGGAGTCGAGCTGCCCGGTCGGCTCGTCCGCGATGATCAGCGCGGGCTCGTTGGCCAGGGCGCGGGCCACGGCGACGCGCTGCTGCTGGCCGCCGGACAGCTCGCCGGGCCGCTGGCCCGCGTGGTCGGCCAGGCCGACCAGGGCCAGCAGGGTGCGGGCGCGCTCCTCGCGCCGGTCGGCGGGGACGCCGCGCATCCGCATCGGGACCCCCACGTTCTCGGCGGCGGTGAGGACCGGGATCAGGCCGAAGGACTGGAAGACGAAGCCGATCCGGTCGCGGCGCAGTGCGAGCAGGTCCGCCTCGCCCAGGCCGGCCAGGTCGGTGCCGTCGACGGTGACGGTGCCGCCGGTCGGGGCGTCCAGGCCGCCGACCAGGTTGAGCAGGGTGGTCTTGCCGGATCCGGAGCGGCCCTTGAGGGCGGTCAGGCGGCCGCGTCCGGCCTCGAAGGAGACGCCGCGCAGGGCGTGGACGGCGCGCTCGCCGCTGCCGAAGGTGCGGTGCACCTCGTGCACCGCGACCATCGGGGCGGCTGCCGCGGCTCCTCCGGCGTGGTCCTCTGACATGGTGCGGGCTCCCCCCGGAAATGGAGCGACCAACGCCGCTTCCTTCGCTTCTGCTCGGCCTCTGCGCGTCTTCCCTCAGGAATTTGTTCATCCGTCACCTACTTCGCGCAAGTCCCTTCCGCAGCACGTTCGAATCTGACAGCATCGTCCGCTATCCGGGACCAGTGGTCCGGAACGGGGGAGGAACAACGGCACATGCTCGGCTTCGTCGTGCGCCGGCTGCGCGGGCGACTGCCGCTCGCCGCCGCCGTGCTGCTGACCGTACTGATCACCACCACCGCCCTGACGGCGCTGTTCGCGTTCACCCGCGGCGTCGGCGAGGCCGGACTGCGCCAGGCCCTCCAGGGATCGGACCGCGCCCGGACCACCGTGCTCGTCACCGGCGAACACCCGGCGTCCGCCCGGGAGAAGGACGATGCGGCCGTACGCGCCTACGGCGCCGGGCTGTTCGGCCCGATCCCGTTCGGCGTGGAGAGCGTGGCGCGCAGCCGTGCGTACGGGCTGCCGCACGGCCGCCCGCAGGGCGGGGAGCAGCCGCTGACCCTGCTCGCCGCCCTCGACCGCAAGCGGGCCCTGCTCCTCTCGGGCCAGTGGCCCGGCCCGGTGGCCGCGCCCGGCGGCCCGGTGCCGGTGAGCGTCCCGCGGGAGGCGCTCGGGCCGCTGGGACTGGCCCAGGAGGCCCTGCCGGCGGAGGTCCGGCTCGACGACCGGTACGGGGGCGCCCCGCTCACCGTCCGCGTCACCGGCGTGTACGCGGCCGCCGACCACCAGGACGCGTACTGGCGGCTCGATCCGCTCGGCGGCCGGCACGTCCAGGTGGCCGGCTTCACCACGTACGGGCCGCTCCTGGCCGACGACAGCGCCTTCACGGCGGGCGGGCTGGTGCAGAACAGCCGGGCCTGGCTGCTCACCCCCGACTTCTCCGGCGTCCGCACCGCGGACACGGGGGCCGTCGCGGCCCGTGCGGCGGCCCTGGGCGACCGGCTGAAGGACTCCTCGGGGCTGCAGGCCCGCAGCGAACTGCCCGCCCTGCTCGCCGAACTGGACTCCGCGCGGCTGGTGGCGCGCTCGGCGGTGCTCATCGGCGCGCTCCAGCTCGTCGTCCTCGCCGCGGCCGCCCTGCTCCTCGTCGCCCACCTGCTCGCGGACCGCCAGGAGGGCGAGCGGGTCCTGCTCACCGCGCGGGGGGCCTCCCGCGCCCGGCTCGGCGCCCTCGGCCTCGCCGAGTCGCTGCTGCTCGCGGCGCCGGCCGCCGTGCTCGCGCCGCTGCTGGCCGGGCCGCTGCTGCGGCTGCTCGGCGGGTTCGGACCGCCGGCCCGCGTGTCGTTCGAGGAGACGGGGACCTGGCTGCTGTGGCCGGTCGCGGCGGGCTGCGCCCTGGCCTGCGTGCTGTTGACCACGCTGCCCGGCGTGCTGCGCGGCGCCGCGGCCGCCGCTCAGCGCCGCACCGGGCGGCGGCAGGCGCTCGTGGCCGGCGCCGTCCGCTCCGGCGCCGACCTCGCCCTGCTGGCCCTCGCCGTCCTCGCCTACCGGCAGCTCTCCCGGTACAGCGGCCACGGGCCTGCGACGTCCGACGGCCCGCCCGGGGCGGCGGGGGCCGCCGGCCGGCTCGGGGTCGACCCGGTCCTGGTGGCCGCGCCGACGCTCGCGCTGTGCGCGGGGACGCTGCTGGTGCTGCGGCTGCTGCCGTTCGCCGCCCGGCTGGGCGGCCGGATCGCCGCGCGCGGCCGCGGGCTCGGCCCGGCGCTCGTCGGCTGGCAGCTCGCGCGCCGCCCCGGGCGGGCGACCGGACCCGTCCTGCTGCTCGTCCTCGCCGTCTCCAGCGCCGTCATGGCCCTCGGCCAGCACACCGCCTGGTCCGCCTCCCAGCGCGACCAGGCGGAGTTCGCCACCGCGGGCGGCCTGCGGATCACCGGCAGCGACCTCGCCCCGATGGGCCAGGGCGGCCGGTACGGAGCGCTGGGCGACGGCACCCGCGCCATGCCCGTGATCCGCGTCCCGCAGGAGCTGCCCGGCGGGCGGGTCGCGCAGGTGGTCGCACTGGACGCCGCCGCGGCCGCCGCACGGGTGCCGCTGCGCGCCGACCTGCGCGACGGGCGGCCGATGCGGGAGCTGTTCGCACCGCTGGCCGCGCCGAGCGGCCCCGCCGCGGCCGCCGGGTCCGCGACCACGGGCACCGCCGGCGGCGACGACGGCATCGAACTGCCCGGGCAGCCGCGGCGGATCGACCTCGACGTGTCGCTACAGGCGCCGGAGGACAGCGGCCACCCGGGCCTCGGGCTGCTGCTGCGCGACCGGTTCGGGCTGACCTACCGGGCGCCGATGGTCCAGCTGCCCGACCGCGGCGAGGCCACCGTGTCGGTGGACCTCGGCGCGCTGACCGGCGCGCCCCTCGGGGCGGCCGCCGGTCCGCTGCGCATCGCCGGGATGGTGGTCTCGTACGTCCCCGCGGGCGACCGCACCACCTACGTCTCCGGCCGGCCCCCCGCGGTCGGGGGCGAGCTGGCACTGCGCCGGATCTCCGTGGCCGACAGCGCGGACGGCGCGGCGGTGCCGGTGCCCGTGCCCGGGCGCGTGTCGGCGGGCGGCGCAGGGTCCGGCTGGACGCTGACCGCCCCGCAGCTGCCCGGCGGAACCCCGCCCGCGGAACTGCTGCCGGCCGCACCCGACCGCCCGGAGCTGCTGCGGCTGCGCTACCAGGGCGGTACCGGTGCGCCCGGCGGCGTCCGGCTGGCGCTCGCCGCGCCCGGCGTACGGGCCCCCGCCGAGCTGTCCGGGACCGCAACCCGCGGCTACCTCGCCGGAGTCGGCGGCGCCGTCGGCGACCTGGTCCCGGTCCCGCTGGGCGGGGCCACCGTGCCCGTGCGGATCACCGCCGCGGTCGGCTCGCTGCCCGTGGTGGGCGACACCGCCCTCGCCGTGGACCTGGCCTCCGCCGGCCGGCTGTTGGCCGCCGACGCCCGGGAGCTGCCCGCGCCCGCCGAGTGGTGGCTGCCGGCCGCCTCCGCCGACGACCCGGCTCCGGCCGAGGCCGCGGCGTCCTTGCGCTCCGGGGCGGGGGTGCAGCAGGTGCTGCTGCGCCGGGAGGTGGCCGCCGGGCTGCTGGAGGACCCGCTGAGCGCCGGCCCGCAGGTTGCGCTGGCCGCCCTCGCCGCGGCCTGCGCGGTGCTCGCGGCGATCGGCTTCGCCGCGTCCGCCGCCGCTGCCGGGCGGGAGCGGGCCCGGGAGTTCGCCGTGCTCCTGGCGCTCGGCGCGTCCCGGCGGTCCCTGGCCCGGACCGCCGCGGCCGAGAGCTGCCTGCTCGTGGGGCTGGGCACCGCCGTGGGGGTGGCGCTGGGCGCCGCGATCGTGCACCTGGTGGTGCCGCTGGTGGTGCTGACCCCGGCCGCGCGGCGGCCGGAGCCCGAGGTGCTGGTCGGCCTGCCGGTCGGCCAGACCCTGCTGCTGGCCGCGGCCGTCGCCGCGGTGCCGCTGCTGTCGGCGGGCCTCGGCGCCCGCCGCGGCCGCAACGTGGCCGACCGCCTGCGCCAGGTGGAGGAAGCGTGACCCCCAGCCCCTTCCGCCCCCCGACCACCGCCCCGGTGCCGCCACGACCGGAGCGCGCCCGGCCCGCTGTCCCACCTGGAGGCAATGTGACCAGCCAGGCCCCCCGGTGCCCGGCCGGCACCGCGGAGCGACGACCGCCTGCAGAACCCGCGACATCCCCCGACACCGGTGGCAGCGCGCGGGCCGCACACCCGAGCGAAGGGACCGGACCCCACGGCCGCCCCACACCCGACCAGAAGGCCCAACAGCCGACCGGAACCACGGGATTGCGACCGGCCGCACGACCCGCGACATCCCTCGGCGGAAGCACGGGCGGCAACACGCGGGCCGCACACCCGAGCGCACCGACCGGACCCCACGGCCGCCCCGGCCAGGCCGGCCAACAGCCCGCCAGGAAGACGGGATTGCGACCGGCCGCACGGCCCGCGATATCCCTCGGCGGCAGCACGGGCGGTAGCACACGCACCGCACGGCCGAGCGCACCGACCGGAACCGGCGGCCGCCACGGCCGCCACGCGCCCGGTCAGGCCGGACAACGCCCGGCCGGAGCCACCGGATTCCGACCGGCCGCAGGACCTGCGGCATCCCGCGGCACCGGCGGCGGTGCACGGGCGGCGCAGGCGAGCGCGTCGACGGAGCCCTGCGGTCGGTGCGGTGTGGGCGGGCCGCTGTCCTTCCGGGAGGCGGTGTGACCCGCCGGGCATCCGGCCGCCCGGCCGTGCGGCCCCCGGCGCCCGCGCCCTGGGTGCGGACGCGGCTGCGCGCCGCGCCGCTGACCGCGCTGCTCGCCGCGGCCCTCGCGTTCACCGCCGTGTTCCTCGCCGCTGCCCTGCCGCGCGCCCTGGACCGCGCCGCCGACCAGGCGCTGCGCTCCTTCCTGCACGACCGCGGCCCCGGCCCGACGAGCCTGACCGCGACCTCCGCGGCCCGGTACGGGCGGCAGAGCCCCGAGGACCTCGACTCCGTGCTGGCCGCCCTCCTCGCCCGCACGGGGCCGGAGTTCCGCCTCGCCGCGTCCGGACCGGTCCACGGCAGCCAGGCGGTCCGCGCGCGCGACCTCGCCAATCCGGAGCTGGCCCGCCCCGAGGGCATCCCGCCGCGGATGTCCCTGATCCACCTGCGGCAGGCGGAGCGGCACGCCCGGCTGGTGGCCGGGCGGTGGCCGGGCGGCGGCGCCCCCGACGCACCGGTGCCGGTCGCCCTGTCGCAGAAGGCCTCGCAGACCCTGAACGCGCCGCTCGGCACGGTGGTGGAGACCCTGCCGGACCTGAGCGGCGTCCCCCGCAAGGCGGAGGTGGTCGGGCTGTACGCGGCCGTCGACGAGGACGACGTCTACTGGACCGAGCTGCCCTGCCTCACCCATGCCTGCGCCCTGCGCACCACCACCTCGCCGCCGAAGCCGTACTGGCAGACCGCCGCCCTCGTCGGAGCGGACGCGCTGGACCGGCTCGCGCCGTGGGGCGAGAGCGCCGAGGACTTCTGGCGGCTCCCGGTGGACACCGGCGCGCTGCGCGCCGACCGGCTGCCCGCCGTGCAGAAGGAGGTGGCCTCGTACGTGGCCGGGCCGACCGCCACCGGGCTGACGCGCTCCACCGGCCGCGGCGACCTGCGCATCACCTCGCGGCTGCCGCAGCTGTTCACGCAGGCCCGGGCCCGGCAGCAGGCCGCCGCGCCGCTCGCCGCGATCGGCCCGGCCGGGGTCGCCGGGGTGGCCGTCGTGGTGTTCTGCCTGGCCGGTGCCCTCGCCGCCGACCGCAGGCGGGAGGAGCTGGTGCTGCTGCGGGCCCGCGGCGGCTCCCGCGGCGGCATCGTGCGCCGCCTGCTCGCCGAGGGCGCGGTCACCGTACTGCCGGCTGCCGCCCTCGCGACCGCTCTGGCCGTGGTGCTGCTGCCGGCTCCGCGCTGGACGGGCACGCTGCTCGCCGCGGCGGCCACCGCCCTGCTCGCGCTGCTCGCCTTCCCGGTCCGGGCCGCCGTGCTGCTGTCGCCGCCGCGGGGGCCGGCGCCGCGGCGCCGGCTCGTCGCCGAGCTGCTGGTCCTCGCCGCCACCGTCGCGGCCGTGGTCGAGGTCCGCCGGCGCGGGGTGGCGCCCGCCGGGCAGGGCCTCGATCCGCTGCTGGTCGCCGCGCCGCTGCTGCTGGCCCTGTCCGGGGGACTGCTGCTGGCCCGGCTCCTGCCCGCCGCGGTCGGGGCCCTGGCCCGGGCGGCCGGGCGGGGGCGCGGTCTGATCGGCTTCCTCGGCCTGGCCCGCGCCGCGCGCGGCACGGGGAGCCGGGCCCGGCCGTCCGCGCTGCCGCTGGTCGCCCTGCTGCTGGCGGTCACCACGGGCGGCTTCGGCGCCACCGTGCTGGACGCGGTGGACACCGCCCGGCTGCGGGTGGCCCGGCTGGAGGTCGGCGGCGACGCCCGTATCGCCGCGCCGGCGGGTGCGGTGCTGCCGGAGCCGCTGGTGCGGGCCGCGGCCGCGCTGCCGGGCGTCAAGACGTCGGTCGGCGTGTGGACGGACGACCAGGCGTTCGTGTTCGGCACCAGCCAGGGCTCCACCCAGGTGCTGGTGGTCGTCGCGGAGCCGGCCGCCTACGCCGAGTTGGCCCGGACCGTCCGACGCGGGCGGTTCGACCCGGCCCTGCTCGCCGGCGGCGGCTCCCCCGACGCCCCGGTGCCCGCCCTGTTCAGCACCGCCCTGGCCCGGCAGGCCCCGACGGGCAGCGGCTACCGGCTGCGCCTGGACGCGGGCGGGGAGCTGCGCATCAACGCCGTGGGCGTGGTCGACGGCACCCCGGCCAAGCCGGGTGGAGGCGGGGCCTTCGTGGTGCTGCCGGCCGGTCCGGCCGCGGCCGCCGCGCCCCTCACCGCCCGCCCCGACCGGTGGCTGGCGACGGGCGCGGTCGGCGAGCGCCGTCTGCGCGAACTCGTCCGCGCCCACGGCGCCTCGGCAGCGCCGGCGGAGGAGTTCCAGGTCACGACCAGCACCGCAGTCGCCGACGGCCTCGGCCGGGACCCCCTGCAGCGGGCGGCGGGCCGGCTGTTCTGGGCCTCGCTGGCCGGCGCCGCGGGCTTCGCCCTGCTGGCGGTGCTGCTCACGCTGGTACGGGCCGCACCGGAGCGCGCCGCCCTGCTGGCCCGGCTGCGCACGATGGGCCTGCGGCCGCGGGAGGGGCTGCGGCTGATCCTGGCGGAGGCCCTGCCGCAGGCGGTGGCCGCCACCCTCGGCGGCGCCGCGGTCGCGGCCGCGGCCGTGGCCCTGCTGGGGCCGGCCGTGGACTTGTCGACCCTGGTCGGCTCGCCGGTGCCCACCGGACTGCGGCCCGCCCTGCGGCCCGTGCTGGTGCAGGCGCTGGCGCTGGCCGCCCTGGTCGCCGCGGCCGTCCTCGTCGAGGCGGCGGTGTCGGGGCGGCGCCAGATCACCACCGAGTTGAGAGCGGGAGACCAGCGTTGAACACCGAGCAGCCGACCTACGAAGAGCTGCGCCGGCAGGCGCTGGCCGCCTCCGCGCCCCGCGGTCCGCAGGCGGGCACGGCCATCGCCTGCGACCGGCTGGTGCGGATCTTCAGTACCGACGGGGTGGAGGTGCAGGCCCTGCAGGGCCTGGAGCTGACCGTGTCCCGGGGCGATCTGGTCGCCCTGGTCGGGGCCTCCGGCAGCGGCAAGTCGACGCTGCTGAACATCCTGGCGGGGCTGGACGTGCCGACCGCCGGCACGGCCGTCGTGGACGGGTACGACCTGCTGGAGATGTCCGCCAAGGACCGGCTGCGCTACCGGCGGGAGGCGGTGGGCTTCGTCTGGCAGCAGACCGCCCGCAATCTGCTGCCGTTCCTGACGGCGGCCCAGAACATCGCCCTGCCCATGCAGTTGCGGGGCCGCTCCCGCGGCGGGGGCCGCGCGGCAGGCGGCCGCTCCCCCGCGGGCCGGGCCGGGCGGACGGCCCGCGTCGCCGAGCTGCTCGAGGCCCTGGGCATCGCCGACCTGGCGGGCCGCCGGCCCGCCGAGCTCTCCGGCGGACAGCAGCAGCGCGTCGCGATCGCGGTGGCCATGGCGAACGACCCGGCGGTGCTGCTGGCCGACGAGCCGACCGGTGAACTCGACTCCGACACCGGCGCCGCGATCTTCGAGGCGTTCCGGACCGTGAACCGGGAGCTCGGCGCCACGGTGGTCATCGTCACGCACGACCCGCTCGTCGCGGGCGAGGTGCGCCGTACGGTCGCGATCCGCGACGGCCGCACCAGCAGCGAGGTCCTGCGCCGCACCGTCACCGACGAGCACGGCGCGGAGTCGGTGAGCGAGCGCGAGTACGTGATGCTGGACCGCACCGGCCGCGTACAGCTGCCGAGGAAGTTCCTGGAGGCCCTGGGCATGGAGCACCGCGTGGCCGTCGATCTGGCCGCCGACCGCATCGAGGTCCGCCCCGACGACGCCGAGGCCTGACCCGGGGGCTGCCGCGTCCGTCACTTCCGAAGCCCGGGTGTCGTTAGGGCCTCGGGGTTGACTTGGGGGCGAAGGGATGGCGTTGATGCGGCAGTTTCCTGTGGAGATGCACGGCATGGCACCCGGCCGGGTCGTCGAGTGGCGGCTCCGGTCCACCGCGGGGCCGGAGCCGGCCGGGGAGGGCAGGTGGGCTTCGTTCAACCAGGACAAGCACTTCACCGTCGCCGAGGAGAGCCGTTGCGCCGACGACCCGGTCGCGTCCTGGGTGGCCGTGACCTTCGAGGTGGAGGGAGCGCTGGACGAAGGGGCCCTGGCCGGGGCGCTGCTGGCGTTCGTACGGCGCCACGAGGTGCTGCGGTGCACCTTCCGGCGGCTCGCCGGGGAGCTGGCGTGCGAGCCCATCGCGCCGGGTGAACTGGCCCTGGAGGCCGTGCCCGTGGCCTCCTTCGACTCGAACCGGGAGCTGGTCGGCTTCCTGTCGGAGCGGTTCAAGCGGAGCATCGACACGCTGTCCTGGCCGCTGTTCACGATGGGCGCCGTGCTGCGCGAGGACTCCGCGACCGTCTACCTGGCCTTCGACCACATCGTCTGCGACGGCCTGTCGATGCCGGTCGTGGTGCAGGACGTACAGGGCGCGTACGAGGCGCTGCGGCGCGGCGGGGAGCCCTCGGCGGCGCCCGCGCCGTCGTACCTCGACTTCGCCGAGGAGCAGCGCCGCCGCTACCTGTCCTTCGACGCCGACGACGCACGCCTCGGCTACTGGAAGGAGTTCGTCGCGCGCGGCGGCGGGGCGTTCTTCCCCCGCTTCCCGCTCGACCTCGGCGTGGCGCCCGGCCGGATGTACCCGATCGTCAACGAGGCCTCCGAGCTGTTGGACGCCGGCGAGGCCGAGGTGTTCGAGAAGGCGTGCCGGGAGGTCGACGGCAAGCCGTTCATGGGCGTGCTGGCGGCCGTCGCCGTCTGCCTGCGCGAGGCCGGCGGGCCGGGGGTCTACCGGGGGTTCATGCCGGTGAGCGAGCGTGGCCGGGCGGGGTGGGCGGACGCGGTCGGCTGGTTCGTCAACACCATGCCGATCGAGTTCGACGCCTCGCCCGGGCGGGACTTCGGGCAGGTGATGGCCGGGGTGCGGGAGGGGTTCGGCGAGATGATGCGCCACATCGACGTGCCGTTCGTGCGGGCCTGGCAGCTGCTGGCGCCCGAGGAGTTCGCCGCCCGCTCGTGGCCGTACCCGGTGAACTTCTTCTCGTACATCGACACGCGCAAGGTGCCGGGCGCGGGGCGGCACGAGGAGTGGCGGCCCGCGACGCACGTGTGGTCGGCGCGCGCCAACGGCGTCTGCTCCTGGTTCCAGCGCGACGCCCACGGCCTGCACATGAACTCGATCTACGTGGACACGCCCGCGGCGCGGCGCACCATGGAGGGCTTCCAGGAGGCGCTGCGCCGGACGGTCCGGGAGATCGCCCGGCACGGCTCCTTCGGCCGGCCGCTGGCGCTGGCCGCGCCCCGCGGGCCGGTCGGCGCGGCGCTCGGGGTGAGCGCGGTCGCCCCCCGGGGCTGAGGGAGGGGGCCGGGCCCGCGCCAGGCGTCGGCGGGGCGGCGCGGCAGGAGAGCCCGTTCGAGCCCGTTCGCGGCCGTCGCCGGTGCCCGAGTCCGCCCGTGCGAACCGGACACGGACCTCCTCGCGCCGCCCGGCCCGCTCCGGCAGGCCTCCCCGCACGCTCGGCAGCAGGTGGCGGGCGCGCAGCGCCGGCTCCCGGGCCGGGCGCCGACCAGCGGGAGCACCGCCGCCGGGCCCTCGCCGTGGGGACGGCGACCGCCCGGTTCAGCTCGACCACCCGGAAGGGGGCCGGTGGCCGGGCGCCCGACCAGAGCGGCGAGAGCGGCGCGGTCAGCGGCTGTCGCCCGCCCAGTCCCAGTGGCCCGGATCCTCCGCCCGGCGGCGGTAGTGGGCCCGGCCGCCCGCCCCGTAGCGGCCTATCTCCGTGGGGAGGGCGGCCTCCTCGGCCAGACGGCGGGCGCTCCAGCCCGTGACGTCGAGCAGGAGCCCGTCGAGGGGGCCGCCCACGAGTTCGCCGTAGACGTGGCCGGGGCGCGGGCCGGGGTCGGGGTCTTCGTGGTCGGCGCCGTAGACCCGGCGCCGGAGCATCCTGTCGTCCATGCCGCCAGCTTCACAGGCGGCACTGACAACGCACCGCGGCGGCGGTGGCGCCCCCGGTCGCAGGACGGCCCGGAATGCCGGCCCGCATGGCGGGCTCCGGCGGTATCCGGAGGGGCCGGCCCGTGGCCGGTCCGGGGCCGGGGCGATGATGGGCTCAGCGCACGGCACGCGGCGGACGGCGCCGGGGGCCGCGGCGGGCAGGAACGGCAACCGGACCAGCAACAGCAACAGCAACAGCAACAGGAGCACCGCCGCACATGGCACCTCACATCCACCGCCCGCAGGAGGACGCGGAGTTCGACTTCATCCTCCGGATGGCGCCGGGGCCGGTCCTCGCCTACTTCACCGGGACCTGGCCCAAGGCCCTGGAGGCCTGCCGGGCGATGGACGCGCTCGTGGCCGAGGCGGTCGAGGAGTTCGGCCCGCGGCTGACGGCCGTGCGGACGGACATGACCCGCTGCCCGGCCACGACCAGGCGGTTCGGCGTCACGGGCGCCCCCACCGCCGTCGTCGTCGCGGAAGGCGAGGCCGTGGCCCACGCGGCCGGCCCGCTGTCGCGCACGGAGCTGCGGGCGCTCCTCGAGGCGCACCTCTGACGGGTGGGGCGCCTTCGGGCCACTGCGGGGAAAGGTGCGCTGTCTGGCCGAAAGTGGCATAGGTGGGATAGGTGCCCAGGGCATGTAATGGGTTTCAGGCGAGACGGAAACACGGAACCATGCCGATGAGGTGCTGCATGTCAGAAACCGTTGCCTTCCCCCAGGACCGAACCTGCCCCTACCACCCGCCCGCCGCCTACGAGCCGCTCCGCGCGGGCCGGCCGCTGTCCCGCGTGACGCTTTTCGACGGCCGCTCGGTGTGGGTGGTCACCGGGCACGCCGAGGCGCGCGCCCTGCTGGCCGACGCCCGCTTGTCCTCCGACCGCGACCGTGCTTCCTTCCCCACCCCCACCAAGCGCTTCAAGGGCCTGCAACGGCGCCGCACCGCCCTGCTCGGCGTGGACGACCCCGTGCACAACACCCAGCGCCGCATGCTGATCCCGAGCTTCACCCTGAAGCGGACGGCGGCCCTGCGGCCCCGCATCCAGGAGACCGTGGACCGGCTGATCGACGCGATGGTCGCGAACGGCCCGCAGGCGGAGCTGGTCAGCGCCTTCGCCCTGCCCGTGCCCTCGATGGTGATCTGCGCGCTGCTCGGGGTCCCGTACGAGGACCACGAGTTCTTCGAGGAGCAGTCCAGGCGGCTGCTGCGCGGCCCGGAGCTCTCCGACGTGGAGACCGCCCGCGACCGGATCAACGGCTACCTGGCCGATCTGATCGAGCGCAAGCGGGCGGAGCCGGGCGAGGGGCTGCTCGACGAGCTGGTCGCCCGGCGGCTGGAGAGGGGCGAGACGGACGTCGAGGAGCTGGTCTCGCTGGCCGCGATCCTGCTGATCGCGGGACACGAGACCACGGCCAACATGATCTCGCTCGGCACCTTCACCCTGCTGCGCCACCCCGAGCAGCTCGCCGAGCTGCGCGCCGACCCCGCGCTGCTCCCGGCCGCGGTGGAGGAGCTGATGCGCTTCCTGTCGATCGCGGACGGCATGCTCCGGGTGGCGACCGAGGACATCGAGGTCGCCGGGACGGTGATCCGCGCGGACGACGGGGTGGTCTTCTCCACCTCCGTCATCAACCGCGACGACGCGGTCTTCGCGGAGCCCGACGTCCTGGACTGGCACCGTCCCGCCCGCCACCACCTGGGCTTCGGCTTCGGCATCCACCAGTGCCTGGGGCAGAACCTGGCGCGGGCCGAGATGGAGATCGCGCTGGGCACGCTGTTCGAGCGGCTGCCCGGACTGCGACTGGCGCAGGAGCCGGAGCGGATCCCGTTCAAACCGGGCGACACGATCCAGGGCATGCTCGAACTGCCCGTGGCCTGGTGAGCGGCGTGTCCGACCGGCGTGGCGTCGCCGGCATCGACATCGACACCGCCGTCTGCATCGGCGCGGGCCAGTGCGCCCTGACCGCACCGGACGTCTTCACCCAGGACGACGACGGGTTCAGCCGGGTGCTGCCCGGCCGGGAGGGCGGCCACGGCAGCCCGCTGCTGCGCGAGGCGGTACGGGCCTGCCCGGTCGCCGCGATCACCCTCCGGGAGGCCTGACTCCCGCCGGAAGGCCGGCCCCGCCGGGCCGTACGGGCCGGCCTTCCGGCCCGTACGGCAGTGGGCCCCACCCGAAGCCTCGGGCGGGGCCCACTGCCGTCACAGGGCAATCGTGTGAAGCGGCGTCACTGGGGGACGACCTTCTCCGCCTGGGGGCCCTTGGGGCCCGCGACGACCTCGTACTCGACCCTCTGGTTCTCCTCCAGCGACCGGTAGCCGGACGACTGGATGGCGGAGAAGTGGACGAACACGTCGGGGCCGCCCTCGTCCTGCGTGATGAATCCGAATCCCTTCTCGGAGTTGAACCACTTCACGGTGCCTGTTGCCATCGGTGCCGATCCTTACTCAACGTTCCGCGCGGGCCGCACGTACGGTGCAGCCGTCTCGATCCTGCCCGTCCGTCCCGTACGCCACACCCGGTGTGCGGCCAACCGGGGACCGCTCGAACTGCTGCCCGCTTCCGAGGTCAGGCGGTGCCGTCCGGGGCGGGCGAGAGTTCGGCCGCCCGGGTCCCGGAAGCCGCGGCGGCCCGGCCTGCGGCCCGGCAGCCCAGGCAGTCCTCGTGGCCGGCGCCGGCGGCGGCGTCCCGGACCCGCCAGTCCCACGCCGAGGCGGGACGGGGGCCGCTCGGCTTTCCCCAGCCGGCGAGGTGCAGCAGCCAGGTGGCCAGGCCGGCCGCGAGGACGAGGGCGAGGCCGATCCACAGGCCTGGCGCCCAGGACAGGCAGATGCCGACGGCCGCCGCGGCGCTGCCAAGTATGGCCAGGGCGGTGCCGGTCCACCCGGCGACGGTGTGTCCGAGGTCGACGTGTCCGTGCGCGCTCATGGTTCTCCCGAAGTAGGCTCGGCCTGGACAGAACATTTACCTCGCGAGATAAACATCTGACGAAGGAAGTATCTCGCGAGCTAAGTAACTTAGATGCTAAGGAGTACTTGGGTGCAGGGCAAGTCCCGCCCCCCGGCCACGGCCGGGGAGGCGATCTCCCGTATGGACCACTACGTCGCCCTCGGCCTGATCGGCCAGCAGGAGGTGGCGCAGCTGCTCGGGCTCAACGTCACGGACCTGACCTGCCTGGGCCACATCCTGGGAGCCGGGGAGCAGCCGCTCTCGGCCGGCGACCTGGCCGCCCTGACCGGCCTCACCACCGGCGCCGTCACCGGCGTCCTGAACCGCCTGGAGCGCGCCGGGTACGCCGAGCGCCGGCCGGACCCGGCCGACCGGCGCCGGGTCCGCGTGGTGGCGCACCCCGCGGCCGCCCGGCGGGTGGTGGAGGTGTACGAGCCGTTCTACTCCCGGCTCGCCGCGGTGTTCGCCGAGTACACCCCCGACGAGGTCGCCGTCATCGCCGACTGGTTCGCCCGCGCGACCGCGGAGGCCCGGGCGCACCTGGCCCGGCTGCGGTCCGGTGAGCTGGGGCCCGCCTCCAAGGAGGCGCTGGAACCCCCGATGGTAAAATTTCCCTTTTCGTGTCCCACGGAAGGCTCTGCATGAGGAACCCGTCACCCTACGGGCGTTTCGGCGTCAGGCCCACGGCCAAGGCCGCCCCGAAGGGCGCCGCCAAGGCCGGCGCCCGAACGGCCGGCAAGGCCCCGCGCGCCACCGCCCTGCAGGGCGAGTTCGCGATGCCGGAGCCGACGGCCCCGGCCCTGCCGCCGGCGGAGTCGTTCGCCGAGCTCGGCCTGCCCGCCGAGCTGCTGCGGACGATGGCGGAGTCCGGGGTGACGCAGCCCTTCCCGATCCAGGCCGCCACCCTGCCCAACTCACTGGCCGGCCGCGACATCCTCGGCCGCGGGCGCACCGGCTCCGGCAAGACCCTTGCCTTCGGCCTGGCCCTGCTGGCGCGCACCGCGGGCCGCACGGCCGATCCGAAGCGGCCGCTGGCCCTGGTCCTCGTACCGACGCGCGAGCTGGCCCAGCAGGTGACCGAGGCGCTGAGCCCGTACGCACAGGCCCTGGGGCTGCGGATGGCCGCGGTGGTCGGCGGGCTGTCCATCGGCCGTCAGGTCAGCGCGCTGCGCACCGGCGCGGAGGTCGTCGTGGCCACCCCCGGGCGGCTGAGCGATCTGGTGGGCCGGCGTGACGTGCACCTGGAGCGAGTGCGGATCACGGTGCTGGACGAGGCCGACCAGATGTGCGACATGGGCTTCATGCCGCAGGTCACCGAGATCCTGGACCAGGTGCACGCGGACGGGCAGCGGATGCTCTTCTCGGCCACCCTGGACCGCAATGTCGACCAGCTGGTCCGCTCGTACCTGAAGGACCCGGTCTCCCACTCCGTCGACCCGTCGGCCGCGACGGTGTCCACGATGGACCACCACGTCCTGCACATCCACGCGGCGGACAAGTACTCGTCGGCGACCGAGATCGCCGCCCGCGAGGGCCGGGTGCTGATGTTCCTCGACACCAAGCACGGCGTGGACCAGTTCGTGAAGCACCTGCGGGCGATGGGCGTACGGGCGGAGGGGCTGCACAGCGGGAAGTCGCAGCCGCAGCGCACCAGGACCCTGGCCCGCTTCAAGGAGGGCGCGGTCACGGTACTCGTCGCCACGAACGTCGCCGCCCGCGGCATCCACATCGACGACCTGGACCTCGTCGTGAACGTGGACCCGCCGGCCGACCACAAGGACTACCTGCACCGGGGCGGCCGGACCGCCCGGGCGGGCGAGTCGGGGAAGGTCGTCACGCTGGTCACCCCGAACCAGCGCAGGGACATGGTCCGGCTGATGTCGGACGCCCGGATCCGGCCGACGATCACCCAGGTCCGCTCCGGCGAGGCCGCCCTGAGCCGGATCACCGGGGCCAAGACCCCGCCCGGCGTGCCGCTGGCCGGCGCCGAGCCCACGGACGCGAAGGGCCGCCCCTCCGGGTCGGAGCTCGGCTTCCGCGGGATGGGCAGCCGCCCGGGCCGCTCCGGCAAGGGCAAGGAGTCCCGCAAGACCGCCGAGGCCAAGGCCCTGGCCGAGGCCCGCCGCGCGGCCCGCGTCCGGCGCGGCCGCTGACTGCGCCGGCCGCCGACGGCTCGGCGCCGCGGCGGCCGGCTCAGCGGCGCTTGCGCCGCTGAGCCACGATCGCCCGCGTGACGACCGGCGGGAGCACGTCCTTGGCGAGCTTGCGCCAGGCCGCGCCGGGCCGCGGGCGCTGTGCGGGCCGGGGCGCCGGCGCGGACGTCGCGGCGGCGGGCTCGGGAGCCGGGCGCAGCGGCTTCGGCTGCCGCGGCGGGACGGCTCCGTGGTCGCCGATGCGGACCAGCGGCTGGCCGGCGACGACGTCCACCCCGTGCCACAGGTCCTCGCGGCCTTCCAGCCAGGCGAGCAGCGCCGACCGGTAGGGGGCGGGGTCGTCCCAGGTGGCGTACAGCTTCGACGCCGACACGCAGATCAGGTGCAGGTCGTCGGTGGCCACCGCGCCCCAGACCGCGGCGGCGACGCCGGGACAGTGCTCGGAGCGGTAGTCGTCGAAGACCACGACCGCGCCCGGGGCGGCCACCTTCTTCGAGGAGGCGATGTCCTGGACGACGTGCTCGTAGAGGTGCGAGGCGTCGATGTGGACGAACCGGCAGCTCGCCGGGCGCACCCGGTCGGCCACCACGGAGGTCGGGGCCTGGATGAGGGTCGGCAGGGACTCGTGGAAGGCCAGGTAGTTCGTCTCGAACCCGCGGCGGGTCAGGGTGGGGTACGAGTCCTGCGTCTCCGCCAGGTTGGACTCGTCCGGGGCGGGCGAGCCGAAGAGGTCGCAGACCGTGAACTCCTCGCCGCCCCGAAGGTAGCCCCCGAGGAAGATCGCGCTCTTGCCCATGAACGCACCGAGCTCCAGGAGATCGCCCGGCTCGTGCCCGCTTTCGTTCTGGTGCGTCAGGAACCAGTCGAAGAGCGCCTGGTCGTAGTCGGAGAACCACCCGTCGACCTGGCCGTAGGCGGTGGGAACGGGCAGGGCCGGCTCGCCGTCGGGGGTGGTGACGGGAGCTTGCGTAAGGTGCGACACGGAGTGCAGCCTCCAGTGGACGGCATGGGATCGGCGCTGATACCTGGCCAGGTAGCCAGACCTTAAACCTCCGGATGGGTGAATGACGAGACCATCGGGCAGAGGAGCGAAATCCTCGGCCGCCACCTCCTTATTTTGCCCCTTTTTGTCAAGGTTCATCCCCGCGTCGAGTCCCTCGCGCGAGGGGTCCCTCCCGCCGTCGGCGGCCCGCGGCGCCGGCAACTTCCGTGCGGAGGCCGGGAGTCCGAGCAGAGCCGCCGCAACTGCGGCCCCGGTGCCGGGTGGTGGCGCGATCAGGCCGTGAGGCTGCGGCGGCGCAGGCGGCCGGCGGCGGCGTTGCGGACGCGGCGGGTGCGGGCCGATGCGGCGAGCAGGCCGAGGGCCTCGTACGAGGTGAGCAGCTGGGCCGCGGTGCGCTGGCACCAGTCGGAGGCGCCGGTGAGGTCCTCGGCCGACCACGGCTCGCCGGCGCCGATCGCCTTGAGCAGGGCCCACTCGCGCAGCCGGCGGGCCGGGAAGGCGCGCTCGCCGAGGGCGGCGCCCAGGGCGCGGGCCCAGGCGGGGAAGCGGGGGTCGTCCAGGAGCCGGGCGGCGCGGCGGTCGAGGTGGGTGACCACCGCGCTCTCGGCCATCACCGGGTCGGGATCGCGGAGCACTTCGGCCACGGCCGCGGCCTCGGCCCGGTCCGCGGCATCGGGGTCGGGGCCGGCCTCGGGGCCGCCCGCGGCCGCCGCGGCCAGGGCTTCGAGGTGCCGGGTGTAGCGCCAGTGCTCGGGCGGGGCCGCCCCCTCGGCGCCCTCCGCCGGGCCGGCCCCCTGGCGTATCAGGTTGTCTGCTGTCCCCATACGGCCCATTCCACACGACCGCCGCGGGCGGCCGGCGGGCAGGGTGGCTCAGTGCGCCGGACCGGGTGCGGTGCCGCCGGGCGGCCCGGGCAGCGGAGCCCCCGTCTCCAACAAAGTCTTCAGGCTGCTCGCGAGCCTCGGCCAGGCCCGGCCGCACATGTCGATCAGGGTGCCGCCCGGCTCGAAGCCCTCGTGCAGGATCGTCAGCCGCGCCAGGGTGTCCCCGACCGGCTCGATCTCGTACGTCACCTTCGTGCGCGGCTGCGCGGCGAGCTCGGCCCGCAGCTCCTCCGGGACCCCGACGGACTCCGCCCACTCGGGGGTGAAGGTGTGCCAGGTGTACGACAGCCTGCGGTCCGGGACGCAGTCGAGCACGACCTGCTCGGGATCGCGGGTGCGGGCCCCGCGCTCGACCCACTCCATCTGCGAGCCCACCGCCCAGTCGGTCTCGAAGGTCACGCCCCAGTACCGGCGGGTGTAGGCCGGTTCGGTGAGGGCCTGCCACACCCGGGCGGGATCGGCCTGGATGTAGAGGGTGTAGGTGATCGCACTGTCGGTCATGCCCCCCATGCTGCGGGACCGCGGGCCGCGG
This sequence comes from Streptomyces sp. NPDC046866, assembly GCF_040704625.1. Classification (NCBI taxonomy): domain Bacteria; kingdom Bacillati; phylum Actinomycetota; class Actinomycetes; order Kitasatosporales; family Streptomycetaceae; genus Streptomyces; species Streptomyces sp. NPDC046866. Next base: position 87,886 of record NZ_JBEYXN010000010.1, on the reverse strand, counting down.
AGGCCGGATTTCCCCGGCCGCGGCGACCCGATTCCCAACCTTCCCTTTACCAAAACCACACCTCCCCATTACCTTTCCGCGCCGCGTCCTGGTACCGTCTCCGTGCGGACTGGCGGAATGAACCCCTCCGGTCCGACCACGTGAGGACCACCCCGACCGCGGCATCCGGGGCAGGTCCGGCCGCCCCGGCACGCCCGCCCGGGGCAGGGCCCCGCCCCGGAACCGAGGGGGCCCGGAAGCCGCAGCCACCCCCCGCCCCCACCGGCGCGGGGGCGCAGGGGGCCCCGCACCGAACGGGGCCGAACGATTCCGCACAGGGGCCCCGTCGGGGCCGGGCTCACTCGTACGCGTGACGGCTTGGGTGCCGGGGCCGTTCGTCGGGCAGGGTGGGCGGATGGACTTACGCCGGGTCGTACTGCCCCTGCCGCTCGTTCTCGCCGTGCTGGCGCCGACCGCCGGGTGCGTGACCGTCCGGCCGCACGGACCGGCGGCGGCCGGGGGCGCGGCCCGCGGCGAACGCGTGGTCGAAGCCCTGCCGTTGGGGCCGCTGCCGACGTCGGCGCCGACGCCCTCGCCCTCCCCGACTCCCTCCGGCGACCCGGCGCCGGAGGCACCGCGGCCGCCCGCCGTACGGTACGACGGCCCCCGGCCCACGCCCCCGCGCCGGGCCGGGGGCCGGCCCGCGCCCCGCCCCGAGCACCCGGCGAAGGCGCCGGCCACGCCGCTCCGACGGCCCGCGGAGGCGTACCCGGTGCCGGGACACGGCTATGACATGGCCGCGCTCTGCGAAGCGGCCAAGGGCAGGGTCTCCCCGGCCATCGTCGCCCTCTGCCGCTGAGACGGCCCGGCGCGGCGGCCGCTGCCGGCCTTCCGGTGCAGGGACGGGGGGTTAATGGGTGGAGCGGGGGGCTTCGGATACCTACAGTGACCAGGCACCACCTCGTCCGGCAGGAGCCCGTCATGCGCACCCCCTACCCCCGCACCCCGCATCTGCCCTGGTCGCCCGGGGCCGCCGCGGACGACGTGCGGGCCGGCTCCCTGGCGGGGTTCGCCGGGCGCGAGGTCGTGGTGACCGAGAAGCTCGACGGCGAGAACACCACCCTGTACGCGGACGGCCTGCACGCACGCTCCCTCGACTCCGGCCACCACCCGTCGCGGGCCTGGGTCAAGGGCCTGCAAGGCCGCATCGGCTCCGGCATACCCGCCGGCCGGCGGATCTGCGGGGAGAACCTGTACGCGCGCCACTCCCTGCCCTACGAGGACCTGGACAGCTGGTTCTACGGGTTCTCCGTGTGGGACGCGGACCAGTGCCTGGACTGGGACCGGACCGTGCGCTTCCTCCACGGCCTGGGGATTCCCGTGCCGCGCGTGCTGTGGCGGGGCGTCTTCGACGAGCGGGCGCTGCGCAGGCTGCGCCTCGACACCTCCCGCCAGGAGGGGTACGTCGTGCGGACCACCGCCGGCTTCGCCCGCGCGGACTTCGGCCGCTGCGTGGCCAAGTGGGTGCGGGGCGGCCACGTGCAGACCGACACGCACTGGATGTACGCCGCGGTGGTGCCGAACGGGCTCGGCCCGCAGGCCGCCCTCTGGGCGGTGCGGTCGGGCTCCGAGCCGGACGCGGCCGCGCTGTCGGCCGGCGTCGGCATGGAGGCCGGGGCCCCGGGCGGTCCGGGCGGCCACGCCGGTCCCGAAGGCCGCACCGGTCCCAAAGACCATGCCGCCCCCGCAGGCCATGCCGCCCCCGGCCCGGACGTCGTCGCCGAAGTGACCGGCCGCCTGGACGCGTTGGGCCGTACCGGCGATGCCCGGCTGGCCGGGGTCCTGGCCGCCGTACTGCACCGCGCGCCCCGCGCCCGGATCGCGGCGCGGCTGGCGGCGGGCCCGGCCGGGATGCCGCTGGCCCGGCGCGTCGCCGACCTGGTCGGGCTGTACCCGCGGCTGCGGCGGCCCTTCCCGGACGCCGAACGCCGGGCCGGGCTGGTCCGGATGGCCGCCGCGGCCGACCTCGGGGTGCTGCACGCGCTGGCGGTGGCCGCGGGCGGGCCGGCCGGGGGTCCGGCGGATGCCGGGGCGCGGGAGTGCGTGGAGTGGTCGGCGCTGTACGCGCAGGATGAGGGGCTGTTCGGCCCCGACCCGCTGGGCCCGCTGCGGGCGGGGCTGCGCACGGCCCTCGCCGGGCTGGACGCGGACGCGGCCGACCGGTGCTGGGCCGAGGCCCGCGAGGCCTTCGGGCGGGGCGGGATCTCCACCCCCGAGGAGGCCGTGGCCGCGACGTGGCGCTGGCGCGGCGGCGGCTTCCCCCGGCTGGTGCAGCTGTGCGGGCCCTCGGGCAGCGGGAAGAGCACGTACGCCCGGAGCCTGCCGGGCGTGGCCGCGTACATCAGCCTGGACGACCTGCGCACGGCCCGGGGCTCGCGCGCCGACCAGCGGTCCAACCCGGACGTGCTGCGCGAGGGGCTGGACCGGCTGGACGCGGCGCTCGCCGCCGGTGGCACCGTCGTGTGGGACGCCACCTCCCTCACCGGGCAGCAGCGCGGGCTGGCCGGCGCGGTCGCGGCCCGGCGCGGCGCGCTGGTCACCCATGCCGTGGTGCTGGTCGAGGAGGCGGAGCTGGTCCGGCGCAACGCCCTGCGTCCGCATCCGGTGCCGCCGCAGGTGCTCACCTCCCAGCTGCACCGGTTCAGCCCGCCGTATCCGGGCGAGGCGCAGGCGCACCGCACCCATTACATCGGGGCGTCCGGCACCGTCGAGGACACCGCGGGCGGCCTCGGGACGGCCGGCACCGCCGGGACCCCCGGTACCGTGGACGGCGGGAACGGCGGGAACGGCTGATGCGTACCAGTGAGCAGCTCTACCACCGGATCCAGTGGGACCCCCGCTTCGACCCGGCGCGGTTCGTGATCGGGCTGCACCAGCGCGGGGCCGCGCCGAAGCGGGTGCCGTTCCACTCGTTCGTGCCCGGCGGGGAGATTCCCTGGCACCGGGTGCTGTTCGTCGAGGCGGACGGCGAGCTCGTCTGGGACCGGGCCACCGGCGTCGACCGGATCGACTCCACCACGGCCGGGCGGGTCCGCGACCCCCGCCTGCTGCGGGCCCCGTTCTTCACCGCCCGGACCCCGCACGCCTGGGACCCGTCGGGCGGCGGTGCCTGGCGCCCCGCCGAGGGCCGGGACGGGACCGGTGCACCGTCACGGGTGCGGCTGCTGACCTGGAACACCCTGTGGGACCGGTACGACGCCCCGCGCATCGACACCGCCCGGCGCCGGCCGCTGCTGCTGGCCGAGCTGGAGGCCGCCGACGCCGACGTCATCGCGCTGCAGGAGGTCGAGCCCGAGCTGCTCGGCATGCTGCTGGCGCAGCCGTGGGTGCGGGCCCGGTACACGGTGGGCACCGACCCGGCCGGCAAGGACGTCGCCTCCAGCGGGCTGCTCGTGCTGAGCCGGCTTCCGGTGGCGGAGGCGGGCCTGCACGTGCTCGGGCCGTACAAGGCCGTGTCCGCCGTGACGGTGCGCACGGCGGCCGGGCCGCTGGTCGTCGCCTCCGTCCACCTGACGAGCGATCACAGCGAGAACGGGGCGGACCGGCGCAGCGCCGAACTGGCCCGGATCGCCGAGGGGCTGGGCGGCATCGAGGCCGACGTGGCGCTCCTCGGCGACTTCAACGACGGCCGCGGCGGGGCCGAGGGGCCCGCGGCCGCGCTGGCGATGCGGGACGCCTGGAGCGAGGTGCACGGGGCGCAGGACGGCACGCCGACGTTCGACCCGGTGGCCAATCCGCTGGCGGCGGTGGGCAGCCTGTCGGGACGGCCCGGCCGGCTGGACCGCATCCTGCTGCGCTCGGCCGGGGCACGGGTCGGTCGGGCCGCGCTGCGGGGCGATTCGCCCGCCGCGGAGGGCCTGTTCGTCTCCGACCACTACGGGCTCGAGGCCACCGTGGAGCTCGCCGGGCCGGACGGCGGCGCAGGGGGCGCCGCGGTGCTCGACGTGCCGGCGACAGCGCGGACGGCGGTGGCGTGGCTGCCGCCCCGCGATCCGGTCGTGGACGGGCTGCGACAGGCGCACGACCCGGGGTACCGGCGGTGGCCGGCGCACGTGAACCTGCTGTTCGGGTTCGTGCCGGAGTCCTCCTTCGAGGAGGCGCTGCCGCTGCTGGCCGAAGCAGCGGCGGGCCGGGCGCCGTTCCCGGTCCGGATGGCCGGGGTGCACGGCTTCGGGCACCGGGAGGACGCCACGGTCTGGCTGGACCCGGCGGCGGTCGGCGAGGCGCCCTGGCAGGAGCTGTGGCAGGCGCTGGCCGCGCGGTTCCCGGGATGCCGGGGCCGCGGTGACGGGTTCACCCCGCACCTGACGCTCGGACGCAGCCGGGACCCGCAGAGGGCGGTGGCCGATTTCGCCGCCCGGCTGGGCGAGGGCGGCCGCAGGGCCCGCGTCGGGGAACTGGCGGTGCTCTCGCGCCGCGGGGACGAGCCGATGCGGGTACGGGCGACGGTGGAGCTGGGGACCGGCGCGGTCCGGTGGCTGCCGGAGCCGGGACCGCAGGCCGAGGAGGCCCCGCAGGCCGAGGAGGCGGCGCGGGCCGAGTCGCTCGCCGCGGCGATCGGGCAGGCCCTGGGCGAGGGGGTGGTCCACCTCGCCGGGTCCCGGCGGATGGGCTGCGCCCTGCCGGGGGCCGACCTGGACCTGGTGGCCGCGCTCCCGGGCACCCCCCGGATCGCGGAGGTGCGCGAGCGGGTCGCGGCGGCGCTGCCGCGGGCCGGGCGGCTGCGCGAGGTCACCGGCGCGCGGGTGCCGGGGCTGCGGCTGCGGGCCGACGGGCTGGACGTGGACCTGGTGGTCGTCGCCACCGGGGCGCTGGATCCGGCGCGCGCGGTGGAGCGGCGGGCCGAGCTCGGCGAGGCGGCGGCGACCGCCCTGAGCGCGGTCGGCGACGCCGAGGCGGTACGGGCCTTCGTGGGCGACGAGGGCCCCCGGCAGGCAGCGTTCACCGCGCTGGCCCGGCAGGTCAAGGCCTGGGCGCGCGCCCGCGGCCTGGACTCGGCTCCGTTCGGGGGGCTGCCGGGTCTGGCCTGGGCGGTCCTGGCGGCCCGCACGGCCCGGGAGGCCGCCGACCTCTCCCCGGCGGCCCTGCTGCGCGAGTTCTTCGGCACCTGGGCCGCCTGGGACTGGCGCATCCCGGTCGCCCTGGCCGCCCCGCCCGGGCAGCCCGACGCGGACCCGGACCCCGGCCCCCTCACGGTCCTCACCCCGTCCGCCCCGGTCCGCACCTGCACGGCGCAGGTCCTGCCAGGGCTGCGCGACCTCCTGGCCCAGGAGCTCTACCAGACCTGGGAGCACCTGGAGGCGGACCCCGCCGCCGGGGCCGGGGTGCCCGGTCCGGTACCCCTGCACCGGCGGCACGCGGCGTGGGCGGTGGTGGACGTACGGGCGGCGTCGGAGGCGGAGTTCGAGGAGCTGCTCGGGCGGGCCCGGGGCCGGATGCGCGCGCTGCTCGGCGCGCTCGCCGAGGCGGGCGTGCACGGCGCGCACGCCTGGCCGCGCCCCTTCGACACCTCGGCCACCGCGGCCCGCTACGCGATCGGACTCGGCCAGGACCCCCCGGACGCGGCACGCCTCGCCGCGATCGCGCGGGGCTGGTCCGCGGACCTGCGGGGGGTCGGCGTGCAGCACGCGGACGGCGGGGCCGTGCCGACGCTGCACTGACCCGGTCCCCGCCGTCCGGGGCGGCGCCCCGGGCGGTCTTCCGGGCGGCGGGCCGCGGCAGCGGCCCGCCGGTCAGAGTTCGATGACGATCTTGCCGGCCGTGTGGCCCTCCTGGTTGAGGGCGAAGGCCTCGGCCAGGTCGGCCAACGGGAAGGTCTTCGCGACGGTGACCCGGAGCTGCCCGGCGTCGGCCAGCCGGCCCAGCTCGGCGAGGTCGCTGCCGACGGGCCGCACCCACATCCACTGCCCGCCCGCGCCGAGCACGGTGTGGTCGGCGATGGAGGCGTGGCGGCCCCCCTCGGCCAGGACCGCCCGCGTGACGTCGAGGACCCCGCCGACGAAGTCCGCGGCGACGGTGACTCCGTCGGGGGCGAGTGCCCGGACCCGGTCCACCAGCCCCTCCCCGTACTCCACGGGATCGCACCCGAGTTCGCGCAGCCGGTCGTGGTTGCGCGGCGAGGCGGTGCCGATGACGCGCGCGCCCAGCGCACGGGCGATCTGCACCCCGATCGACCCGACCCCGCCCGCCGCGCCGTGGATGAGCACGGTGTCGTCCTTGCCGGTGGCGAGCCGCGTCAGCAGCTGGTACGCGGTGAGCCCGGCCAGCGGCAGCCCGGCGGCCTCCGCCCAGCCGAGCGACGCGGGCTTGGCCGCGAGGGCGCGTACGGGCACGCTCACGTACTCCGCGAAGGTGCCGCCGTGCACGTGGTCCTTGCGCGCGTACGCCATGACCTCGTCGCCCACGGAGAATTCGGGCACGTCGATCCCGAGCCGCTCGACCGTTCCGGAGACGTCCCAGCCGGGGACCACCGGGTACACGACGTCCATCAGGCCGTCGAGGCCACCCGCCATGATCTTCCAGTCGACGGGGTTGACCGCGGCGCACCTGACCTTGACGAGGACCTCGCCGGGCGCGACCTTCGGCAGCGGCAGCCTGGTCTCGCGGAGCACTTCCGTCCCGCCGTACCTTTCGTACGCCATCGCCCGCATGGTGTCCTGCTGACGCTCCTGGGACATCGGCCCGACCTCTCGTGAGCTGGTGAAATCGATCCTTGCGACATCCCACCACGAAGGGCCGCGCCGACGGCGGCAGCCGCGGCGGGCGTGGCGCGGACGTGCGGCCGTGCGTGCGGCCGTGCGCGCCGCCGTCAGGCGCCGTCGGCCGGGGCGAGGCGGACGCTGCGGGTGACGGTCTCCAGGAAGGCCGCCGTGAGCGGGTCGGGGTCCGGGCGCGTGTAGGCGGCCAGCAGGCGCCGCACCGGCGGTTCCGGTCGCAGCACCCGGCCCGCGAAGCCGGGCGGCAGGACGCTCTCGGGCACGAGCGCGGGCCCCAGCCCGGCCGCGGCCAGCAGGGGGGCCGCGGCGGTCTGCTCGGTCCGTACGGCAGCCTGCGGCCGGAAGCCGGCCGCCTCGCACGCCCGGTCCACCACCTCGGCCAGCCCGTTGCCGGGGGCGTAGTGCACCCACGGCCGGTCGGCGAGGTCCGCGAGCCGCACCCGGCCGGAGGCCGGCTCCCCGCCCGGCGCCGGCTCCGCGGGGCCGGGCGCCGCCGGAACCGCGACGACGAACTCCTCGTGCCCCAGCTCCCGCACCGGCCCGTCCCAGGCGCCGGGCGCGGGCCCGACGGCGAGGTCGGCCCGGCCGGCCGCCATGGCGGCGGTCAGGGCGTCGGTGTGCGGGAACTCCAGCAGCCGCACGCGGGTGCGCGGGTGGCGCTCGTGCCAGAGGCGCAGGACGGGAAGGAGCAGCCCGAGGGTGACCGAGTAGACGGCGGCGACCTGGATCTCACCGCCGTCCAGGCCCGCGGCCCGGCGTGCGGCGGTACGGGCGCGTTCGGCGTCGGCGAGCGCGGCGCGGGCGTGCGGGAGCATGGCGCGGCCCGTGGGGGTGAGCCGGACGCCCCGGGGCAGCCGCTCCAGCAGCGGGCCCCCGGCGTCCCGCTCCAGGGCGCGCACCTGGTGCGAGAGCGCGGGCTGCGAGACGTGGAGCAGCTCGGCGGCGCGGGTGAAGGAGCCGGTGTCCACGACGGTGACCAGGTATGCGAGCTGACGCAGCGTTGCCATGAGCAGAGGTTATGGCAGCGGTAGAAACCAAGTCTTGGACGTATGGCCTCCGCCCGGGAGAGAGTCGTGGCCAAGGCCGGCCGCACCGGGCCGGAGCCCGCCGGGGCCGGTCCGCGACCGGTCCCCCCACGCCCGCGCCTGCGCGAGCGCATGCGCCTCCACCTACGCAAGGACCGTTCCCATGCACACCTCTCTTCTGCACGACTCGCTCGACGGCCGGCGGATCGTCGTCATCGGCGCCGGATCCCGCATCGGGCGCCGGCTGGCGCAGGCCGCGTCGGCGGCGGGCGCCGAGCTGGTCCTGGCCGGGCCGGACACCGGCCGCCTGGAGGCGACCGCGGCCACGCTGAACGGACGCCCGGCGCTGGTGCGGCCCACCGACCTCACCGACGAGGACGCGATCGCCGCGCTCGCCACCGCGGCCGACCGCGTCGACCACGTGGTGTCGACCGCGGCCGCCCCCGCCAACGGGCCGGTGGCCGGGCTCGACCTCGCCGACGTGCAGCGGGCGTTCGCCGCCAAGGTGTTCGGCCCGCTACTGCTCGCCAAGCACCTGGCGGGCCGGATGAACGAGGGCGGCTCGTTCACCTTCTTCTCGGGGGTCGCGGCGTGGCGGCCCGCCCCCGAGCGGGTCGTCATGGCCACGGCCAACGGCGCGCTGGCGTTCCTCGTCGAGGCGCTCGCCGTCGAGCTGGCCCCTCTGCGGGTCAACGCCGTCTCCCCCGGAATCATCGACTCCGGCGCCTGGGACCGGCTCGGCGCGGGCAAGGAGGCCTTCCTGCGGGGCGCGGCCGACCGCAACCCGGCCCGCCGGACGGGCACCCCCGACGACGTGGTGCGGTCGGTGCTGTACGCGGTCGGCAACCCGTTCGTCACCGGCACCGTCCTGCACGTCGACGGCGGCGCCCGCCTGGTCTGAGCGCGGCGGCAGCCGTCACTCGTACTCGGTGCCGCCCTTGCGCGTCAGGTACGCCGGGCTGACCGCCTTGGCGATGGCCCGGCCGCCGACCACCGGGCTGTACCGCTCGGCGGCCGGGCGGATGACGACGCCCTCGCGCAGGTGCACCGCGCGCCCCGACACCGTCTCCCGGCCGCTCGCCAGCTCCAGCACGGCATCGAGGTCGTACGGGCCCTCGAAGAGCCTCGGTACGAGCGGCAGCTCGCCGTCCGCGAGCAGTGCGGCCGGGTCCAGCCAGCGCACCTGTCCGTCGATCTCGGCGGACACGTCGAACACGGCGTACCCCGGCGCCTGCCCCGCGGAGCGCGCATCGGTCCCGTACGCCAGGTCCTGCACGCCGGCCCCGTACACCTCGCCGAAGACGCCGATCCGGCTCGCGCCGAGCCGGGCCGCCAGCTTCGCGGCGACCTCGGCGACGCCGTGGCCGCGGACGGCCCGCCAGTAGAGGTTGCGCTCGTCCTCCTTCAGGGCCAGCCCCTTGGAGCCGAAGCCCTTGGAGGAGACGAGCACCCGGCCGTCCTGCGCGAGGTACGTCATCAGGCAGGCCGTGCCGTGGAGCTTCTCCGTGAGGACGACCTGCTCGCCGGCCTCGAAGAGCTGCGGGTAGCGCTGGAGGTTCTCGATGTCGACCCACGGCAGCAGCTCGGGGGCGGCCTCCACCTCGCCGCTCATGGTCGTGGGGACCGGCGGGGCCCATTTGGTGATGCCGAGGAGCTCCGCGAAGTCCGTTCCCTCGCGGGCCGCCTGAGCCAGGTCCACGTCCGCGAGGGCGGCCGGCCGGCACACCAGGCCCTGCGAGAGCTCGCCGCGCAGCCGGACCGCCTTGACCCGGTCGGCGGAGCTGCCGGCCAGGCGCCCGGTCAGGCCCAGTTCCTCGATCAGCCCGGCGGGCAGGACGGCCTGCTCGGGTATGTAGAGCGCGAACTCGCCGGTGCGGTAGGCGCCCTTGGCGACGACGGCGCGGTAGAGGCCCACCTGGGCGAGCTCCAGGGCGTCGGCGTTCGGGTGCTCGTGGACGGTCAGCTCCTCGACGGTGACCCTCAGGGTGGACATGCGGCGTCTCCTCGGACTGCGGTGGTCGTGAATGCCGGACGGCGCCCACTCTCCGTCCCGGCATTTGCGCTGGTCCAGCCGATTTACGGGGTGCTAACCTGCCCGGCCGGCCGCCTGCCCGTTGGGCTGCCCGTCCGGCTCGCGCCGCCCTGCGCCGTCCGTGCCTAGATGCCGAACGCCGCCCGGGTGGCCGGGCCGTAGACGCCCGTCGGGTCGCCCTTGATGTCCCGGTCGCGCTGGAGCTGCGCGACGCCCCGCTTGGTCTGGCCGTCGTAGACGCCGGTGACCGAGACGTACGTGAACCCCTGCCCGTACAGCCGCTGCTGGAGGGCGCTCACCTCGGGCCCGCGGTCGCCCATGCGCAGCGTTCCGGACTGGGCGGCGGCCTGGGCCGGGGCCGGAGCACCGGACGGCGGCGTCGGCTTGGCGGAGGGGCTCGGGGAGGGGCTCGGCGACGCCGGGGGCGCGGAGCTGCGTACGGGCGCCTTCGTCGAGGGCTCGGCGGTGTCGATGCTGCGGGCCGGGAGCTGCGGTATGGACAGGTCGGGCCGCTTCGCCGGGGTTTCGGGCTCCGGTTCCCGGCCGCCCGGGAGGAAGACCAGGCCGCCGGCGGCGCCGAGGAGGAGCAGGGCGAGGCCCGCCCACGGGAGCCGACCGGCCCGCTCCCGGCTGCGGGCGTGGCTGCGGCGGCCCTGCGCCGGGGCCGGAGCCGAGGCGGCGTCAGGGGCCGGGGCAGCGGCGTCGGGGGCCGCGGGGCCGGACTCCTGCGCGAAGGGGCCGGACTGCGGCCAGAGCGGAGCGGTCTGCGCCGGCGGCGCGGCCGGGTGGGTCGCGTACGGGCGTACCAGCGCGGGCTCGACGGGGTCGGGCCCGCTCTCGTCGGGGTGATGGGACACGGTGCTCTCCCGGGAGGGGGCAGGGGGCCGGCGCGGCGGTGCGGTGCCGGCCCCCGCCCGGCCGGTCGGCCCTCGGGGTCCGACCGGCGCACTCTTGCCGCCCGGCACGGTCCGGGTCAAGCCTGCTGTCCGAAGTGCCCGATCCGTCCGGGCTGTCAGCCGCTCCGGCCGTCCGCGGCGCGGGGTCCCCCGACCCGTACGGTGACGGTCAGGGTGACGGTGAGGGCGCCCAGCAGCATCAGGGCCGCCCCCGTCAGCGGGGCGGCGGCCGCGCCGATCCGGTCGACGGCGACGCCGCCGGCCAGGGCACCCGCCGCAATGGCCAGGTTGAACACGGCCACCATCAGCGAGGTGGCGGCCTCGGCGGCCGCCGGGGCGGCCGTGAGCATCCAGCGCTGGAGGCTGACGGAGACACCTCCGTACACCAGGCCCCAGGCCGGCAGCAGCACGGTCCCGGCGACCGCACCCGCCAGGGTGGCGATCAGCGCGAGGACGACGGTGAGGGCGGCGCTGACGGCGAGCAGGGTCCGGTGGGCGTCGCGCGTCCCGGCGAGGAAGTTGCCGACGACGCCGGCCGCCCCGTAGCCGAGGAGCAGGGTGCCCACGTGAGCGGCGTCGATGCCGGAGACCTCCTGGAGGACGGGCCGGACGAACGTGTAGGCCGCGAACTGCCCCGTCACCACGAGGAAGGTCACGACCACGCCGGCGCGGACGGCGCCGTTGCCGCGCAGCAGGGCGGGCAGCTCGCGGAACGTGACCGCCCGGGACGGCGGCAGCGGGGGCAGCAGCAGGAGCAGGGCGGTCAGCGCGACGAGGCCGAGGAGGCCGACCGCGCCGAAGGCGGCGCGCCAGCCGCCGAGCCCGTCGAGCTCCCCGAGCAGGGTGCCGGCCGGGACCCCGAGGACGGACGCGGCGGGAACGCCGCCGAAGACGAGGGCGGTGGCCCGGCCGACGTGCCGGTCGGGGACCAGCCGTACCGCGATCCCCCCGGCCAGCGCCCAGAAGCCGCCGATGCCGATCCCGACGAGGAGGCGGGCGGCCAGCACCACGGCGAAGTCCTGGGCGAGGGCGGCGGCGAGGTTGGCGGCGGCCATCAGCGCGATGAGCCCGCACAGCACGAACCGCCGGTCCCGCCGGCCGGCGCCGACGGCGACGAGCGGCGCGCAGCAGCCGGCGACCAGACCGGGCACCGTGACCATCAGCCCGGCCGTCCCGTCGGACACGCCGAACGCGTCCCCGACGGGGGTGAGCAGTCCCACGGGCAGGAGCTCGGAGGTGATCAGGCAGAAGATCCCCAGCGCCACGGCGATCACGGCGCCCCAGGCGCGCCGTACCGCCCGGTCGGGGGCCGGGGCGCCCGGTACGGGGCGGAGGGGGCCGGGAGCGGGGACGGCGGCCGGGGCGGCTCCGGCGGCGGTCGGGGAACCGGGCACGGACTCCTCCGCCACGGCGCGTCCGGCAGGCGGGGAACCCGGCGCGGCGGGCCGGGCGGGCGGGGAACCGGGCGTGGGCTCGTCGGGCGCGGCGGGTCGGGGCATGGGCGGGCTCCGCGGCGGGTCGGGCGGGAGGGCGGGCCGTGCAGGGGCCGGGGGTCGCGCCTCCCCCGGAACCGCACTGCCGTTCCACGTTCCCCGGCAGCCTACGGAGATTCCCGTCCGGAGCAATGGCTTCGCCGTTCGGGCGGGAGCGGACGGCCCGTCACCCGGACGCGTGAGCGCCTGGGCCTGCGAGGGCCGGCGGTGCGGCATCGTGGACGGATGCAGCTACGCCGGGCCCTGCCCCTGTCCCTCGTCGCGCTGCTCGCGAGCACCGGCTGTGTCTCCGTGGACCCGGGCCCGGCTCCGGATCCCGCGCCGGACCCGGCCCCGGCGCGCCCGTCCGTGCCGCAGGCCCGGCCGCCCGCAGGGCCGACCGCCTCCGCCCACGGCGCGTCCGCGGCGCCGTCCCCCTCGGCGCCGGCACCCCGGCCCTCCCCGTCCCCCTCGCCGTCTCCCCCGCCGCCTGCCCCGCCCTTGCCTGTGCAGCCGCAGCCGCGGGCCCCGCAGGGTGCTCCGGCCCCGGGGGCCCGACCGCCCGCCGCCCGGACCGTGAAGCCGGCCGCCTCGCCCCGGCGGGCGCATGCGCCCAAGCCCTCCCCGCCCCGGACCAAGCACCGGCAGGGCCCGGTCCCGGCGCCCGCGCCCCGCATGGACGAACTGTGCGGCGCCGCCGAGGGCACCGTGCCGCCGTCGATCGTGGACCTGTGCGTGCGCGAGTACGGCCGCTGACGCGCCCTCAGGAAGCGCCGGGCCGCCGCCCGCGGACCGCGGCGCAGCGCCGTACGGTGCTCCGCCGGGCCGTGCGCAGCCGCCGCATCGTGGTGTGGCCGCGGCGCCGCCACTCGGCCCGCGGCAGGCCCGCCCGCTGTCCTCCGCCGGTGATGAGGGCGTTGACCGGGGCGTGCGGGTCGGTGGCCATGCCCTTGGCCACCAGGACGCCGACCACGACCGGCAGCAGCGCCACGGCCAGGGCGGAGCCGGCGGTGGCCACGTGCTGCATGCGCGGGCTGCGGCGGAAGGGGCGGCGGCGGTGCGGGCCGCGCGGGGCGTCGGAGGTCATGGCCCCATTCGAGCAGCGGCGCCCGCCCCGGGAATGGGGGCGGATACTCAGGCTGTTGGCCGTGACGTACTCAAGTCCCCGGAGGCCGGAGGAAGGCGGTGGCCCCTTGACCGAGCCCGGACAGGCCTTCGAGCCGGCGACCGGCGACGGGCCGCCCGTGCCGGCCACGGCGGAGCGTGCGCGCGAGGTCCGCACGGCGTACGAGGGGCTGTTGCAGATCCGCCGTCTGGTCAACGGCGGGGCGGGCGAAGGGGTTCCCGCACCGTGGGAGCTGCGGCAGCTGCCGCGGGCGGTGGCCCTGGCCCTGGAGGCCGCGGGCCTGCCCCCGTCGGCGGTGGACGGGGAGGGCCGGCGCACCCGGACCGGCTACCGGGTCTCGGCCGGACCGGAGCCGGCGGCCGGGCGGGCGGAGGTGTCCTGGCTCGGCCCGCCCGGCAGCGGCGCTGCCCAGGAGGAGCAGGACCGCCTGACAGCCTGCGCAGCCGCCCTGGAACCGCTGGGCTGGGTCTGCCTCCTCTACCGCGGCCCGCGCCGGCGCCGCTTCCTGGAGGTCGAACCGCCGCGCTGAGCCGGGGGCCGGGGACGAGCCCGGTGACGGCGAGCGCCCGGGTCCGCGCCGGACGGCGGTCCGTGAGCCGGGGGCCTGAAGGGTGCGCTTGCCCCTGCCCGCTTTCGAGGGCTGACGCCGTCCGGCGCCTCAGCCGCGGATCGCGGTCACGAGGCCCGTGACCAGGGCGGCGCGCTCGGGCATGCGGTCGACGACCAGGTACTCGTGGTCAGCGTGGGCACCGCCGCCGACCGCGCCGAGGCCGTCGAGGGTGGGCACGCCCAGTGCGGCGGTGAAGTTGCCGTCGCTGCCGCCGCCGACGGCCTTGCCCTCCAGGCCGGGCAGCAGCTTCTTCGCCACCGCGAACAGCTCGGCGGATGCCGACTCCGGCATCGGGGGCCGGCCGACGGCTCCGTGGACCTCGATCTTGGCGCCGTCCAGGTGCGGGGCCAGGGCCGCGAACGCGGCTTCGATGCGGTCCTTCTCCCCGTCCGTCTCGACGCGGACGTCGACGACGACGACCGCCTCCGCGGGGACGACGTTGTCCAGGGTGCCCGCGGACGCGACGGTCGGGGTGACGGTGGTGCCCAGCTCCGGCCGGCCGAGCGCCGCGATGTCCAGGACCTGGTGGGCCGCCTCGATCAGGGCGTTGACCCCGGCCGCGGGCTCCAGGCCCGCGTGCGAGGCCAGGCCGGTGATGGAGACCTGGAAGGTGCCGCAGCCCTTGCGGCCGGTCTTCAGCGCCCCGCCCTCGGCGGCGCCTTCGAGGACGAGGACGGCGCCGCAGGCGCGCGCCCGCTCCTCGATGAGGGCGCGGGAGGAGTGGGAGCCGACCTCCTCGTCGGCCGTCACCAGGATCTCCACGCCCGACCGGTCCTCCAGGGCGGCCACGCCGTGGACGGCCTGGACCAGGCCGCCGAGCATGTCGAAGACGCCGGGTCCGGTGGCGTGGCCGTTCTCGACCGCGAACGGGCGGCGTTCGAGGGTCCCGAGCGGGAAGACCGTGTCGTGGTGGCCGAGGACCAGCACCCTGGGCTCGCCGCCGCCCGACCAGTGGACGTGCGGCCCGGCCTCGCTGTCGATGAGGACGGCCCGCCCGCCGAGCCGGTTCTCGAGCACCCCGGCCACCACCTGGGCCGATGCCGTCAGCGCTGCGTGGTCACGCGACGGGGACTCGACTTCCACGAGCGTCCTGAGGTCCTCCAGCATCGCCTCGACACTCACATGAACCGTCTTCTGCATCGTCATGGCGCCAGGGTAGTCGGGACGCTACGGAGCGGTTCACCGGTATCGCTCTGCGAGAACCGCGACCGTCCCGGCGACGGCCCGGCGCAGCTCGGGCGGGGAGACCACCTCGGCCTCGGCCCCCAGGCGCAGCAGGTCGCCGACGGCGACGGACTGCGTCTCCACGGGCAGGCGGACCGTGGTCCAGCCGTCGGCGTCGGCGGGCCCGGCGTCGGCCAGGGCCCGGCTCCCGGCCGCGCCGAACTGCATCGGCAGCAGCCGCAGCCCGCGCGGGGAGAGGCGTACGACGGCGGTCTGGTGGCGCAGGGCGTCGTCCAGCCGCCGGGCGGACTCCTCCCAGTACGCGGCGAGTTCGAAGCCGGGCGGGCGTACGAAGGTCCCGGGCGCGGTGTCCACGTCCAGGAACCGGGACACGCGGTAGGTCCGGTAGGTCCGGTGGCTCCCTGCGGGAGTCCCGGCGGGCCCGGCGGCGGGTTCGTCCGCCGGCCGGGCCACCAGGTACCAGATGCCGCCCTTGAGGACCAGGCCGAGCGGGTGCAGGACGCGCCCGGTGCGCACCTCGCCGTTCCAGCGGCGGTAGCCCGCGACGAGGATCCGCTGGTCCCAGACGGCCTGGGCGATCTGCGCGAGGTGCGGGACGGGGTCGGCGTCCCTGAACCAGGCCGTGGCATCGAGGTGGAAGCGGCCCTGGAGCCGCCGGGCCCGGTCGGCCAGTCCGGCGGGCAGCGCGGCCTGGAGCTTGAGCTGTGCGGCGGCGAGGTCGGCGCCCAGGCCGAGATCGCGGGCGGGGCCGGGTGTACCGGCGAGGAAGAGGGAGTCCGCCTGGCTGTCGGTGAGACCGGTGAGGCGGGTGCGGTAGCCGTCCACGAGCCGGTAGCCGCCCGCCGGTCCGCGGTCGGCGTGGACGGGGATGCCGGAGGCGCCCAGCGCCTCGATGTCGCGGTAGACGGTGCGCACGGAGACCTCCAGCTCGGCGGCGAGCTCGGGTGCGGTCATCCGGCCGCGGTTCTGCAGCAGCAGGAGCAGGGACAGGAGGCGGTCGGCGCGCATGCCGGCCATTGTCCCCGCGCCGTCCGGGGTACCTGACAGCAGGTGTCAGGTACCCCGGACAGGCTGGTTCCCGTACCGGGGCGGGACAGGCCCTCCCCGGCCCCGTCCCCCGGGAGGCTTTGCCGTGTCCATCCGCACCACGGGCCGATTCACGTTCGCCGACTGGGAGGAGCAGCCGGTCGGCCCGGCCGGCTCCGCCCCGCGGCTCGCCCGCTCCACGGTGGTGAACTCCTTCACCGGCGGGATCGAGGCCCCCTCCACCTCCTGCGCCTACACGATCACGTACACCGGGGAGAGCGTCGGCACGTTCACCGGCGTGGAGCTGCTGTCGGGCTCCGTAGACGGCCACACGGGGTCGTTCGCGCTGGAGCAGCACGGCACGTTCGACGCCGGCGGCACCCGGTGCACCTTCGAGGTCGTCCCCGGGTCGGGGACGGGCGGCCTGGCCGGGCTCTCCGGCTCCGGCGGGTTCGAGTACCGCCACGGCGAGACGTCCGTCCCGTACGTCATGACGTACGCCCTGCCGTGACGTGACGGGACGGCCGTGGCGCCGGTGGCGGCTGTGACAGCCGTGGCGGCCGTGATGCCCGTGACAGCCGTGGCTGCCGGTGCTGCCGGTGCTGCCGCTAGGGGGCGCCGAAGGTGAGCGTGAGCTGCGGCGTCCCCTCGTTCGCCTGCGCCTCCGAGGACCACAGCCACAGGGCGTCGGTCCCGCTGCCGGTGAGGGCGAGCCCGTAGCCGGTGCCGAGGGCTGCGGCCACGGCGGACGTGGACAGCGCGGTGGTGTGGACCGCCGAGCCGTCCGGGATGCCCGGGTAGCCGCCGATCGCGGAGGGGCCGAGCGCCGGCCGGTTGTTGTAGGTGACGGCCCCTTCCGCCCAGGCGCCGGTGACGGGGAGGACCGAGACCGTGTCGGCCGTGCCGGCGCCGCTCATGGTGCTGGTCTTCACGCTGAGGGCGGCCGACTTCAGTACGGTGCCCGCGGGCGCGGCGGGCAGGTCGAAGCGCAGGTAGCTCGTGTACAGCGGGGTGCCGCGGACGGCCAGGGAACCGGAGGCGCCGAAGTTGCCGTCGGGGGCGCCGGCGTTGGCGTAGGTGTCCTCGGCGGCCGTGACCCGGACCACCGAGTCGGCGGGTGCGGTGGCCAGGGCGTAGTGGTTCTGGACCTGCGCCGCGCTCAGGACGGTGGGGTAGACGGCGGTCTCGTCGAGCCGGCCGGCCCAGTACTCGCTGGTCGGGCGGTCGGGCCAGCCGCCGAGGCTGTCGCCGCCTGCGTGCCAGTAGCCCGAGTAGTTCTCGTGGGCGGTGACGTCGAGGGTGCCCTTGCGGACGCCGTCGACGTACAGGGCCATGCCGCCGGGGCCCTGGGTGGCGACGACGTGGTGCCACCTGTTGTCGTTGTAGCCGGCGCCGGTGGTGACGGTGCGGGTGGCTCCGGTGTAGACGCCGAAGACGAGCCGCCCGTCGTCGGTCATGTAGAGGTGCTTGTCGTACTGGTTGCTGCCGCGGGACTGGTTGTTACCGAAGCCGAGGAGTTTGCCTCCGCGGGTGGTGCCGGTCCTGAACCAGGTCTCGAGGGAGTAGCTGCTGCCGACCGTCTGGCGGCGGTCCCCGTACACCTGGGTGTCGGTGCCGTTGAAGCCGATGGCCGTGCTCGCCCCGCCGACCGCGGCGGGCGCCTGGCGCAGGGCCGGGGCTCCCAGGTGGACGCCGTTCTGGTTGCCGCCGGCCGAGGAGTCGGCGGCGTACGGCAGGACCGTGTCGTCGTAGCGCCAGTACAGCTGGGCCCCGTCGGCGCGGACCTGGCCGGCGTAGGCCTCGGCCGAGCTCGGGACGGTGACGCTCGCGGGCGCCGAGAGGGCGCTGGTGTTGCCGGCCGCATCGGTCGCGGTCACCCGGTACGTGTACGTCTGGCCGGCCGTGACGGCGGTGTCCGTCCAGGAGGCCTGCGGGCGCCGGAAGAACAGCGAGTCGGCGGTGACCGTGGCGACGGGCGCGGCGGCGCCGCCCCGGTAGATGCGGTAGGTCAGCGTGCTGTCGTCCAGGTCGAGGCCGGTGCGCCAGCGCACCTGGACCTCGCCGGGCCGGAAGCTCGCCGCGCTCGCGAGCGGGACGGTGGGGGCGCCGGTGTCGCCGGTGGACGCGAAGCGGGTCAGGCTCTGCTGGGCGGCGCCGTTGACGGTGGTGAACTCGCCGCCGACCCACAGGTACGGCACGCCGCCGCCGGAGCCGACCGTCATCACGCGTGGGCCGATGCCCTCGCCGATGCCGTCGTTGGTGTCGGGGGCCCAGCCCAGCTTGCCGGTGCCGCCGGTCGGCTGGGCGAGCAGGTGGTGGCGCTGGCCGTCGGGGAACTCCCCGACGCTGGAGCAGTCGTGCGCGTGGGAGGCGCTGTAGAGCACGTCCCGGTACGGCAGCACGGCCTGGGTGGCGCCGAGGCAGGTGTCGCGCCAGCGCTGGGTGAAGTCGGCGGGGTGCAGGGCGATCCGGCCGTCGAAGACGCCGCCGCCGGTGCCCTCGTTGGCGGTGTAGATGCCGTTCGCGTCGGCTGCGAGGTCCTTGACCACGGAGTTGGTCGGTATGAAGCCCGGGTAGGCCTTGGTCAGGGCGCCGGTGGCGGCGTCGACCACGGCCAGCGCGTGGGTGTCGGCGCCGTTGACGGTGAAGAAGTCGCCGCCGAGGGCGAGGTGGGCCCCGTCGGGGGTGAGCTCGACGGCGCGGCCGGGCTCGTCGGCATCGGCCCGGAAGGGCTTCAGGGCGCCGTCGGACGCGGCGACGGCGGCGAAGCGCAGGCGCGGCTGTCCGGAGACGGTCAGGAAGTCGCCGCCGGCGTAGACGGTGTCGCCGGTGACGGCCAGGGCCCTGACGGTGGCGGCGAACGCCGGCCGGAAGGACGGCTTCACCGTGCAGGTCGCGACGTCGACGGCGGCGAGGCTGGAGACCGGGGTGCCGTTGACGGCGCCGAAGTAGCCGCCTGCGTAGAGGGTCTTCTTGTCGGGCGAGACGGCGAGGGCCCGGACGGTGGCGGTGCCGCTCGTGACGGTGAAGGAGAGCGTGCAGGAGGTCGGGGTGCCCGTCGCGGCGTCGAGGGCCGCGAAGTTCACCGCCGGCCGGTCGGCGCCGGCGGAGCCCTCCGGGGGCCGTACGGCGGAGAAGGTCCCGCCGGCGAAGACGGTGCCGCCGGCCTCGGCCAGCGCCCAGACGACCCCGTTGGGCTGCCAGGTGGGCAGCGCGTCGGCGGTGAAGGCCACCGGCGGGGTGACGGCCGCCGCCGGCCCGGCGAGCCCGAGCCCGACGCCCGCGCCGGCCGCGGCCAGGGAGAAGGAGAGGGACAGGGACAAGGACAGGGCGACCGGGGCCGCGGCCCCTCCGGACGCCCGCACGGCTCTCCGCATGGATCTCCGCATGAACCCCCCAGTGTGTGCTGCGGTGGTGGCCGGGACCGGGCGTACGCCAGGCCCCGGCCGCGTGTACCGGCACCCTAGGGCGCCTCGCGCATCCGGTCACCGGACTTGGCGTATCGGATGCGAAATCGGCCGGCCCGCGCGGGCGGCGGCTCAGCCGGCCGGCAGGGGCCGGCACAGGAGGGCCGCCGGCGAGGGGCGGGCGGCGAAGCGGGTCGTGAAGGCGATGCCCGCGGCGTACTCCCCCGCCGGGCACTGGCCCTTGTAGCGGCCGTACGCGAAGTCACCGCCGGAGGCGCCCTGCGGGCGGTTGTCCCCGCGGTCGAACCAGACCGTCCGGCCGGGGGCCGCGGGCAGGGCCGTACGGGCCGGGGCGCACAGGGCCGCCGAGACCCGCTCGCCGCGCAGGCTGTATCCGATCAGGAACCCGCCCTGCGGGCACTGGAGCTTGGTGTACCCGGTGGCCCAGTCGCCGCCGGGCGGGACGTACGCCTCGTCGCGGACCACGGTGGCGCCGCCGGCCGCGGCGCGCAGGTCCGCGTCGGCGCACAGGCCGCGGCCGCCGGTGTGCGAGAGGCCGGCCAGGCGGGCGCCGTCGGGGCAGACCGCCTTGCGGGCGCCGCTATCCCAGTCGCCGCCAGCCCGGGTGAGCAGCGAGGCGCTGTGGTCGCGGTGGTCGGTGCTCAGCTGGTACGAGGACGGGGTGGCGGGCACGGGCCCGGTGCGCCCGGCGGCTGCGGCGAGGCCGGTCCACTGCGGGGTGCGCCAGTCGGCCGCGTCGAGGACGCCGGAGCGGCGGCCGGCGGCGTCGTAGCGGAGCAGGGCCCAGGTGTCGCCGCCCGGGGCGCCCTGGGCGGTGGTGCTCCAGCCGACGAGCGGCCAGTACGCGAAGTCGGCGTCGGAGGCGGCCAGGTACGCGGTGAGGTTGTCGAACCAGGCCCGCGGGCGGGCGGCGCCCTCGTCGGCGCCGATGCCGAACTCGCTGATCCATACGGGTGCGGTGAAGTGCGTACCGGATTCGGCGGCGACGAAGAAGGCCTGGTCGTACAGGGCCTGCTCGAGCTCGGCGCGGGTGAGGTCCTGGTAGCGGGGGTCGTGGGTCTCGCCGATGCCGGTGGCACCGCTGTGCCGGGGGCCGGTGTAGCCGTAGAAGTGGGCGGAGTAGACGAGCTTGTGCGAAACCACGAGGGTGTGGGAGAGGGTGCGGACGGGGGTGAGGACCGGGCGGCCGTGCGGGAGGCCGTCCGCGGGGATTCCGGTCCAGTTGATCCCCTCGACGACGATCAGCAGGTCCGGGTTGGCCTCGGTGAGGATGCGGTCGGCGGCCTCCTGGGCGGCGGCCTGCCAGTCGTGGCCGTCGCCCAGGCCCCAGTTGGGGTCGTCGAAGGTGTCGCGGCGGACCTCGTTGTAGAGGTCGGCGCCGACCACGCGCGGGTTGTCGCGGTAGCGGCGGGCCACGGACACCCAGTCGTCGGCCCACTGGGCGGTGGTGCGGCCGCTGTTCCACCGCTCGTTGCCGTCGAGGCCGCAGCACCAGCGGGTGGTGACGGTGTGGTTGTTGAGGATGACCGCGAAGCCGGCGTCGGTGAGCGCGGCGACGACCGCGTCGTAGACCTGGAGCGGGGTCCGGCCGCGCAGCGCCGGGTTGGCGGCCACGGCCGCGTCCGGGACGGGGGCGGTGCTGCGGAGCATCTCGTTGGAGAAGGGCAGCCGGATGCTGTTGAGGCCGAGGGCGCGGAAGTCCGCGAGCAGCGTGGGCAGCGCGACCCGGTCCAGGCCGAGCGGGATGCCGTGGGAGTCCTGGCCGGCGTGGTGCGCGGCGGGGTCGGTGCGGTCGCCGGAGCCGGTCCAGGAGCCCTGGGCGCCGTCCCAGTTTCCGGAGCGCAGGCGGAACCGGTTGCCGTGGGCGTCGACGATCCAGCGGCCCCGGGTGGCCAGCGGCGGCGTCCAGTCCTCCGCGGCGGCGGCCGGGGCGGCCGGCGGGGCGCCCGACTGCGCGGCTGCTGCCGGCAGGGCGCCCCCCAGCAGCAGGAGGACGGCCGACACCGCTCGCACGAGGCTCTTCATCGGTCTCCCGCCGGGTCCGGGCCGCCCGGTCCGGGCGACTGCGGCGGCCAAGTTACCGGCCGGTCGGCAATCAGGGAACCCACGGGACGGGCGTTTCGCGCGGAGCCGGCCCGCCGAAACGGCCCCGCTCGCTGCCTCCGGCCTCTACCGTGCCCTCAGGGGACGGGCGAGGCATCGGAGGGCGGGGCGGATGGACGAAGAAGAAGACCTGCGGCTGGCGAGGATCACGCCGGAGATCTCCCGCCGCACCCTCGTCATGCTCCGCGCCCTCGCCGGGCTGGAGCCGCCGGAGCGGGTGCCGGAGGAGGCGATGCTCGTGGCCGACGCGATCCTGGCCGAGCACGGCACGGACGGGCTGCGGGTGCTGGCGATGACGCTGGCCGCCTGGGCCACGGCCCAGATCGAGAACGTGGCCGAGCTCAGCCGGCGCAGCCACGAGGCGGTCCTCGATGCGATGGAGCTGGCCTGCCTGGAGGCCAATGCCGAGGAGTGACCGGCTGCGGCCGGGCCGGCGGGCGCGGCCTCACCCGGATGTGCCCGGGGTCGGCCACACTGGGGGTAGCGGGGGGCCGTGATCGGAGGCCGTCGTGAGCACACCTTCCCCCGTCCGCATCGCCGCGGTCCTGTCCGCGGAGCACCGCGCCCGGCTGATGGACCGGGCCCGCGAGGTCAACTTCCCCGAGGGCGCCCGCATCTTCGACGAGGGCTCCCCGGCGGAGTCCTTCTGGATCGTGCGCTCCGGCACGGTGACCCTCCAGCTCCCGGTCCCGGGCCTGCGGCGGCCGGCTTCCGTGGAGAACCTCGGCACCGGCGAGCTGGTGGGCTGGTCCTGGCTGTTCCCGCCGTACGTGTGGCAGCTGAGCGCGGAGGCGATGACGCCGGTGCGCAGCTACGAGTTCGACGCGACCGCCGTACGGATGCTCATGGACGCCGACCCCGCCTTCGGCTCGGCCATCGGGCACTGGGTCGGGCGCGTCCTCGCGCTGCGCCTGCAGCAGACCCGCTCCCGGCTGCTCGACCTGTACGCCCCGCACGCACACGCGACCCAGTAGGCGGGCCCTCGGCCCCGGACCGGCGCCGCGCTGCGTCGGACCGGGGCTGCGCGGGACCGCGCCAAAGGTTTCAGCGCCTGTGTTCGGCCGATTCGCGGCAGCGCGTCGGCACAGGTCAACTGCACCCACCCCACTGCGGACTGCATACATCCGCTCACGAACGGTGACGGAAAATCACGGTCCGAACGGGCGTTCACGGCTTCGTTCGGCAAGACTCCTGTCCGCTATCCGAAGCAACCACCCCAAAGGGAGTTCGAAATGCGGTCCATCGCACGGAGTCTCGGCCTCGGTTCCGCCGCCATGACGCTCACCGCGCTCAGCGCGCTGGCCTGGCCGGGAGCCGCCGACGCCGCGCCGGCCGGTACGGAGAGCCTGTACGCGCCCTCGGCGATCGTCCTCAGCATCACCGCCGGCGAGAACCCCGCGCAGGACCGGGTGATGCGCGCGGTCACCCTGGTCTGTGCGCCCGCCCCCGGCGGCACCCATCCGTCCCCGGCGGCCGCCTGCGCCGACCTGCGGGCGCACGCGACGCGGCTGGACGTGAGCGCCCAGCCCGGTCCGGGCGTCGACTGCACCCGGGAGTGGAACCCGATGACGGTGACCGCCGAGGGCGTCTGGCAGGGCCGCCGCCTCAGCTACTCGTACACCTTCGGCAACCCCTGCGGCCTGCGGCACGCGAGCGGCGCCCTCTTCCGCTTCTGACCGGCCGCGTCTGACCGGCCGCGCGCGCGGCGGGGTCCGGGCGGCGCCGTGCGACCGCCGTCCGGACCCCGGCGGCGGCCGTGGCGTGCCCGGCCCCGCGTCAGGGCCGGGCCCTTCAGCCGAGTTCCAGGCTGGTGACGCCGTACAGCCCGGACAGCTCCAGCTGCGGGGCCGGGCCGGTGTACATGCGGGCCGCCTCGAAGGTCGGGACCAGCCCCAGTCCGGTCAGCAGTTCGGTGGCCACGGTGTGGGTGTCGGGCACGTCCACGGCGACCACGCCGTCCGGGGTGTGCTCCGCGAGCCGGTGCAGCAGGGCGGCGGCGATCTGCGGGCTCTGCGCGTACAGCGGGCCGATCCGGGAGGCCCCGCTGCTCGGCCGGACCACCCCGAGCCCCTCGATCCGCCCGTCCCGCACGGCCGCGAGCGCGGTGCGGCCCGGCAGGGCGGTCCAGGCCGACAGGAAGGCGTCGCGGGCCTCGGGGAAGAACCGGCGGTCGTACGCGGCGAGCATCCCGAAGGGCAGCGTGGCGGCGTCGACCACCTCCACCCCGGCGCCCGCGCCCCCGCCCCCGCCCCCGCCCGTACCCCCGGCTGCGCCGTCGCGCCGCGGGCGGCCCTCGTGGCGGACGTTGTTCCACGCCGAACGGAACCCGGACCGGCGGTAGTTGTCCTGCTGGTCGACCACCCCGTCGAGGCCGATCAGCCTCCCGTCGAGGCGCTTCATCCCGGCGTGCCAGAGCTGGATCCCGTACCCCTGGCCGCGGAATTCCGGGCGGACGATGTAGAAGCCGATGAACCCGAAGCCGGACCCGTACCGCACGGCGGAGATGCACCCCACCGGCTCCCCGTCGATCCGGCCGACGAGGAAGCCGGCCGGGTCGGCGACGGCGAAGGCGAACCGGTCGGAGTCGCCCGGGTTCCAGCCCTCCTCGTCGGCCCAGGTGCGGATCAGTTCCATGTCCGCGGCGCTCGCACCGCCGATCTCGAATCCCGTCATGTCCCGTGTTGTACCAGACGCACCGAGGGACCCGCAGGCGCCCGGGAAGTCCCCGGCCACGCCCGAACGGCGCGCCCGCACTGCGGAGTCGGCTGGGATCCGCGCTCCGGGGGGGTCAGCCGGCGCAGATCACATCGTCGATCTTGATCGGGCGGGAGTCGAGGCGGACGTAGACGGTGAACGTGTCGGTCTCCTCCGCGCTCCAGTGGGTCGTGACGGTCGCCCAGCCGACCTTCGCGGACTGGGCCACGGTGACCGGGCCGACGACGATGTCCTGCGGCTCACCGCTGGCACAGAGCAGCACGTCCATGTACCGGCTCTGCACCTGTCGGTCCTTGAGCTGCTGCGACACCTTCTGCTCGCGGTCGCGCTCGGAGGGGCCGTGGTGGCCGTAGAAGGACGTGAGGAAGTCGCTGATCTCGGCGGCGCTGTGCCGGTGCCGGGCGGGCACCGGGGCCGGATCGGCGAGGGCGGTGGTCGGGGCCGGCAGCAGGAGCAGGGTCAGCAGCGCGGCGCCGAGGCGGTACGGCGAGAGGTCCATGGGGGATGTGTAACCGCCGGGCGGCGCCGCGGGCAGGGGTGGAGGCCGGATCTCACTCCTGTGGAGGGCGGGATTCACCGCAGGAACGGCGCCGGGCCGTCCGCGGGCACACGGCAAATCCGGTCGCGGTCCCCTGCCCGCGCTCCGTAGGGTCGGGGCATGGGTAAGCCGCTTGTCGCAGTGTTCAGTGGGGCCGGGATGTCCACCGACTCCGGGATCCCTGACTACCGGGGACCGCAGGGGTTGTGGCGCCGGGAGCCCGACGCCGAGAAGCTCGTGACGTACCAGTACTACATGGCCGATCCGGAGATCCGGCGCCGCTCCTGGCGGATGCGTGCCGAGATCGGGGCGCTGGCGGCGGGGCCGAATGCCGCGCATCTGGCCGTGGCAGAGCTGGAGCGCAGCGGCGTGCCGGTGCGGGTGATCACGCAGAACGTGGACGGACTGCACCAGCTCGCCGGAGTCCCGGAGCGCAAGGTGTTGGAGCTGCACGGCACCGCGCGGGCCGTGGTGTGCACGGCCTGCGGGGCGCGCACGGCCATGGAGGAGGCGCTGGACCGGCTTGCGGCCGGGGATCCGGATCCCGCCTGTCTGTCCTGCGGCGGAATCCTGAAGACGGCGACCGTGATGTTCGGCCAGCACCTCGACCCCGAGGTGCTGGCGCAGGCCGTGGCCATCGCCAAGGGCTGCGACGTCTTCATCGCGGTCGGGTCGACGCTGCAGGTGCAGCCCGCGGCCTCGCTGGCCGGGATGGCCGCCGAGGCGGGGGCCCGGCTGATCATCGTCAACGCGGAGGAGACCCCGTACGACGCCCTGGCCGACGAGGTGATCCGCGAGCCGATCGGAACCGCCCTGCCGAAGCTGCTGGCCGGGATCGCCGGCGGCTGAGACCGGACCGGGGACGTCCGCGCGGGACCGGGCCGGCCGGACGCCGGACCCGGGCCCCCTGCGGCGCCGCCCGGCAGGTCACGGGGCCGCGTCGGCGGCCCGGCGCATCTGCGCCACGTCCAGCTTCTTCATCTTCATCATCGCCTCGGTGGCCCGGGCGGCCCGCCCCGGGTCGGCGTCGGTGACCAGGTCGATCGCGCCGGGCGGGACGACCTGCCAGGACACGCCGAACCTGTCCTTCACCCAGCCGCAGGCGGACTCCTCGCCGCCGTCCTTGGTCAGCGCGTCGTAGTAGTAGTCGGCCTCGGCCTCGTCCGCGCAGTGGATCTGGAAGGAGATCGACTCGTTGAAGGTGAACTGGGGGCCGCCGTTGAGGCCGACGAACTTCTGGCCGTTGATTTCGAACTCGACGACCATCACCTCGCCGGCCGGGCCGGGCCCCGCGTCGGTGTAGCGGGCGATCCGGCCGATCCGGCCGTCCTTGAACACCGACACGTAGTACGCGGCGGCCTCCTCCGCGACACCGTCGAACCACAGGCACGTGGTGAAGCCGTTGCTGCTCATGACTGCCCTCCAGGCGGGTGGGTCGGGTGCGGCCCCGGCGGGGCGCCGCATCGCTTTCCACTACAGACCGGCCCCGGGCCCGAAATTCATCGGTGGGCCCGGGGCCGGTCTCGGATGTGCCTGGATTGCACTCCTCTGGCTTACGCCTTCGGCTTGGCGCCCTGCTCCAGCATCCGGTCGACGACGCGCTGGGCGGCGCGGCCGTCGTCCAGGTCGCAGAACTCGGCGCGGAACGCGGCACGCGCGTCCTTGTACTGCTCCCCGAGCGCGTCGGCGTTGCGGACGGCCTCGATCAGGCTCGCCGAGTCCGCCAGCAGCGGGCCGGGCGCCTTCTCCTCCAGGTCGATGTTGAGGGCGCGCAGCGTGCTCAGGTAGTGCTTCAGGTCGTACGTGAAGAACAGGATCGGCCGGTCGGTGAGCGCGAAGTCGAACATCACCGCCGAGTAGTCCGTGATCAGCACGTCGGCGACGAGCAGCAGGTCCGTCGGGTCGGGCCAGCGGTTCACGTCGACGACGAAGCCGTCGCGGACGCGGTCGCGGACCTGCTCGGTCACCTTGTGGTGGCCGCGGACGAGCAGGACGTGGTCCTCGCCGAGCTCGCGGCGGGCGGCGTCCAGGTCGATCTGCAGGTCGAGCTTGTAGCCGCCGGACCAGCCCTCGCGGTTCTCCCGCCAGGTCGGCATGTAGAGGACGACCTTCTTGTCCTCGGGCAGGCCGAGCCGCCGCTTGACCTCGGCGATCCGCTTGGCGTCGGGCCGGACGAGGGCGTCGGCGCGCGGGGCGCCGGACTCGATGACCTCGCCGCGGTAGCCCAGGGCGCGCTGGAGGATCGGCGTGGCGTACGAGCTCGGGGAGGCGAGCAGCGTCCACTGGGCGCTGTCGTGCTCCAGCCCGTCGAGGACGTCCGGGCTCGTGTAGTAGTCGTGGATGAAGTCGTGGCCGATCTCCTTGATCGGCGTACCGTGCCAGGTCTGGACGACGACCTGGCCGGAGCGTCGCAGGAAGTGCCGCGGCACGCTGTCGTTCACGACGTAGTAGCGGGCGCGGGCCAGGACGTCCCAGCACTCGGCGCTGTCGTACTGCACGGCGCGGGCCGTCGAGGGGACCTCGGTGCGGCCGTCGCGGACGAGCCAGACGTGGTCGAGCTTCTCGCCGCGGCGCACCAGCTCCTCGTGGATGGCGCGGGGCGAGTCGCCGCCGCCGAGGCCCTGGTGCACGTCGTAGACGACGATGTCCTTGACCGGCAGGGCGCGGCGGGCCGGGTACGTCTCGAAGCGCAGGACGCGCTGGGCGTACCGGGAGCGGTCGTGGAGGCTGAGCATCGAGTCGGCGACGAGCGCCATGCGGTCGTAGAAGCGGGCCTCGACGCGCATCCGGCGGCCCAGGACGGTCAGGGCGACGGGACCGGCGTGCAGGGCGCCGGGGGCGAACTGGACCGGGGCGCCGCGCTCGACCCCGAGCAGGCCGGCCGTGGTGCCGCCCTGGGAGACGGGGCGCAGCGTGGGCCACCAGCGGCCGCTGGGGATGCTGGTGCGGCCGGCGAAGGACTCGGGCCACACGGGCTCGAAGGAGGCCTCGAAGGTGTCGCCGTCCCGGGTGACGGGGTAGCTGAACTCGATGCCGTTCGCGTCGTGGAAGACCAGCTCGTACGGCTCGTCGGTGGGTGCGGTGAAGCGGCCTCGCAGGGTCACGGTGCCGTCCTGCGCCGAGACCGAGTCGACCAGCGGCGGCGAGGGCTGCACGGACAGGGTCAGGTGCCCGGTGTTGCCGCGCTTGACGTAGAGGGTGCGGCCGGGGGTGTCGCCGGGCAGCGCCACGACCAGGCCGGTGAAGCCGCCGCGCTCGTCGTAGGCGAGGCGGTGCTCGGTGCCGTCCGCGGCGGTGACGGTGACGCTCCACGGCTCGGGGGCCCAGGCCCCGGGCTCGGTCTCGGCGTCCGGCACGGCGGCCAGGTCGGCGAGCGGCACGCGGGCGGTGAAGGGGATCCGGTCGCCGCCGGCGGCGGTCTCGACCGGGAGGGTGAGCACCGTGCCGGTGGAGACGTGCTCCAGGCGCAGGGTGGCGCCGGAGGCGAGGGAGGCGGCGAGCTCGCCGCTGATCTCGACGGCGTCGTCGCCGACCGGGCGGGCGTCCAGGGCGCGGGCGCGGACGACCTCGACCTGGATGGTGAGCGCACCCTGGGCGTTCGGCAGGATGCGGACGTCGGGGGCGACCCAGTGGGCGGGCGGGTTCTGGCCGCTGTCGGACTCGCCGCCCTTGAGGCGGGCGCGGTGCAGGCCGCCGGCGCCGGTGACGGCGACCGAGGTGGTCCATATGCCGTCGCGCCAGGTGCCGCCGGACTGGAAGACGGTGGGGTCGACGACGGCGGTGAAGCCGGCCCAGTCGGCGTGGCGCAGGGCCAGGTGCGCGACGTTCGCGGTGGCCTGCGGGGAGGCGACCGTGCGGGCGCTGACGACGGTGCGGCGGCGCTTGCCCCCCTCGCGGAAGATCAGCATCTTGCGGGAGGCGAGGCGGCTCTCGGCACCGAGGTGGCCGGGGATGGCGTAACCGCGCAGGAGCAGCTTGCCGTCGCTCCAGACGGCCTGCTCCAGGCGGCTGACGACGCGGCGCTCGCGGTTGCCGAGGGTGAGGAGCTTGGCGGGGACCGGCGGGCGGCCCTGCAGGAACGGGTAGTCGGCCTGCGGGCGGGCCAGGCCCTTGACGGGGACGCTGTAGGAGTAGTCGCGCTGGTGGTTGTTGAGCGCGATGAACTCCTCGACCCGGCCCTCGCTGGCCAGGAACGCCTTGAGGCGGTCGGCGACGGTCAGGCCGGACCAGGGCTCGGGGCCGATCTCGCGGATCAGGCCGCCGACCTCCTTGACGAACGCGGCACGGAACTCGGGGCCGCCCTCCTCGACGTACTTGTAGATGAGCGGGAGCTCCTCGCTCAGCACGTTGTGGTCGTAGTCGCGCAGGTAGCGGACGTACTTGGCGCCCTGCTTGCCCTTGAGGGCCTCGCGGACCAGGCGGATGGAGGTGACGCGGTCGATGACGGAGACCGGGTCGGTGGAGCGCTGGGTGATCGAGCGCTCGCCGGTCTCGCGGACGCGCCAGTGGTAGACGCACTCGCTGAGGATGTCGACGCTGGACGCGAAGTAGTGCGCGGGGATGCTGACGGGGGCGTCCTCGTAGAGGATGCCCTCGGGGTACTGGAAGCCGTGCTCGTCCCAGAAGGTGCGGCGGTAGACCTTGTTCCATGCGGTGCGGTCGGTGACCAGCGCCGGGAACTTCGAGATGTGGGTCTTCAGCTGCGTCTTGGCGAAGGCGGCGCGGTGGCCCCAGGACTGCTGCATGCCGACGGAGCGGAAGCGCTTGACGTTGCCTCCGGCGAAGTCGGAGCCGGTTTCGTCGAGGGCGGCGATCAGGCGCTCGTAGGCGTAGTCGGGCATGGTGTCGTCGCTGTCGACGAACGCCAGGTACTCACTGCCTTCGGAGAGGTGGCGGGCGCCGACGTTGCGGGCGGCGCCGAGGCCGGCGTTCTCCTGCATGACCACCCGGAAGCGCTTGTCCCGCGCGGCGAAGGCCTTGGCGATGGCGGCGCTGTTGTCCGTGGAACCGTCGTCGACCAGGATGCACTCGAAGTCGGCGAACGTCTGGGCGGCAATGGACTCCAGGCACTCGTCGAGATAGAGCTCGACGTTGTAGACGGGGACGACGATGCTCAGGCGCGGGGGCATGGGTTGCGGGTTCTCCAGCGTGCAAACTCTTTGGATGATCAGGTAGGTGAGAGCATCCTACTCGGTTACAGGATGATAAAGTCCCCCCATCCTGGACATATGGAACGGTCGGCCGGGACGGACGGCAAAGAATTCAGCCGCCCGCCACCTCGGCGCCAAAGACCGACCGAACGTTCGATCACACTTCGAGCTCGTTCTCGATCTTCTTGAGCTGGTGCCGAGCCATGGCCAGGTTGGCCCGGCCGCGGTCGAGCGCGAGGTAGAGGAAGAAGCCCTTGCTCCCCCGGCCCTTCAGCAGCCGGATCAGGTGGTACTGGCCGCCCAGGGTGATCAGGATGTCCTCGATCTCGTCCTGCAGCCCCAGCATCTCCATCGTGCGGACCTTGGCGCGGACCACGTCCGTGTTGCCGGCCGCGGCCACGGAGAGGTCGAGTTCCTTGCCGCCGCCGATGGTGCCGAGGGCCATGCCGCTGTCGTAGTCGACGAGGGCGGCGCCCAGGGCGCCGTCGATGACGGTGGTGGCTTCCTTGAGGGCGGTTTCCACAGTGGCCATGACGGGTTCCTCTTTCCTGTACGGGTGGTGTCCGTGGGGTGCTGTCGTATGCGGGCTCAGACCTGCGGGACGGTGGTCCCGGGGCCGCGGCGCCCGAGGGTGTGGTCGATCAGTTCGGCTATGCGCAGGCTGGAGCGGCGGGCCTCCAGGTGGAGCCGGCCCACGTTGACCCGGGGTTCCGCTATCAGCGTCAGGACGGCGGCTTCGCCCGCCGCGTAGGTGGCCACGTAGCCGTGCTCGCCCCGGACGAGCAGTTCGCGGAACCCGCCCTGGCCGGTGCTGTCGCTCAGCCGCTGCGCCACTCCGAGGGCGGCCGCGGTGAGGGCCGCGACGGCCTCGACCTCCGTGGCGGCGCTGTCCTGGGCCAGCACCAGGCCGTCGGAGCTGCCGGCCAGCGCGCCGCTGAGCTGGGGGACGCGGGCCCGCAGCCGGCGGAGCTCGGCGAGTATCTCGGCCTCGGCCTCGGGGGGCACCATCGCCGTGCTCATGTCGGCTTTTCTCCTTTCGGGCTGCCTCCGCTCGGCGCGGTCGGCGCGCTCGGTGCGCTCGGAGCGCAGTGCCGGTCGCAGCGGGAGCCTCACAGGCTTGCCTCCAGTGCGTCGCGTAACCGGCGGAGCAGCGCCACGTCCGGGGATTGGGTCTCGGTCATCCAGTCGGGCAGGGGGGTGACGGCGTGCGCCGGGACGGGCACGTGCGGGGTTTCGACCAGTCCGGCCGCGGCGAGGCGCCGGACGTCGAGCAGGGTGTGGAAGGCGGGCCGCCCCAGGAGCCAGGCCAGGTCGGCGGGGGTGCGTACGCCGTCGGCGTGGGCCAGCAGCATCCGCTGGCGGGCCGTGACGGTCTGGCCGGGGGCGGCGGCCCGGGGGACCACGGGGGCCGTGTCCAGCTGCGGATAGGGCCAGACGGCGTCCAGCAGCTCCCGGCGGCGGGCGGTCTCGCGTTCGACGGCGGCCGCCGGGACGGAGCGCACGGAGCCGATCCAGTGGGTGGCGCCGCGGCGGAAGCGGGAGGGACCGCTGCCCGGGGAGAGGGCGAAGAAGGCGGCGTCGAAGATGGCGGCGAGGTGGCAGATCTCCAGCTCGCCCCCGGCCAGGCCGCCGCTGTCCACGAGGAAGCGGGCGACCTGGCGGCGGGCCCCGGCCCGGTCCACGGCCTCGCGCCAGCGTTCGGGCGTGAGGCCGCCGCCGGTGGTGAGGAGGACGTCGAGGCCGGGGGTGGCCGGGCTCTCGGCGTGCACGATGCGGCCGTCCTCGAGGAAGAGGGTGCCGCGGTCGCGCAGCAGGGCGCCGGTGGCCCGCTCGGCGGCGAGCCGGGTGAGCAGGGGGGAGACGGCGGTGGCGGCGGTGTTCATCTCAGGACCAGCCCCTCGGCGAGGGCGCGGAGTCGGTGGCGGGCGAGGGCGAGGTTGCCGTCGGTGCGGTCGAGCCAGAGGTGGAGGAAGACGCTGCTGTCGAAGCTGGTCTCGACGAAGCGCAGGACGTGGTAGCCGCTGCGGGTGGTGACGATCACGTCTTCCACCGGCTGGCCGCCGGGATCGTCGGGCGGGACCTCCGCGGCCGGCTGGGCGAAGGACTCGTACTCGGCGGCTGCCCGGGCGAGCTCCGCCGTCTCGGCGGCGGTGGTCTCGTGGTCCCCCACGGGAGACTCCCCGGCGGTGCCGAGGGCCAGTCCGCTGCTCCAGTCGACCAGCGCGGCCCCGCGCGCCCCGGGCAGGGCCATGGCTTCGAGCAGGCATTCGTCGATCCCGGGCACGCGGGCTCCCCTCCCGGCCAGACGTGCGAGGTGCACGGTCTACGGCGCGACAGGAGGGAACCTACTCAAGTTCCGCAGCCCGGAAGGGCCTTCTGGCATTTTCCGCGGGAACATGCACAGAACAGCACGGCTCGGTGGCCGGAACCCGTCGCCTTTTGATCACGAATGTTGATCACGGTCGCCGGGAGTGCGGGAGCAGGCGTTCGACCATGGTGTCGATGAGGTGTTCGGTCGGATAGGCGTCCAGCATCGCCGGGGCGGTCAGGTCGTCCACGATCAGGCCGAGCATCGCCAGGTACAGCAGGACCACGCCCTGCCGGTCTCCGGGCAGGCCCGCCTCCAGGTGCCAGGCGATGTTCGCCTCCAGCTCCTCGCGCTGGAACTCGGCCAGCTCTGACTGGAGTTCCGGGCGCCGGATCCCCTCCAGCCGCAGCTCCAGCATCGCGATGTGCACGCTGCGTTCGCGCCGCATCCGCTCCAGGAGCCGGGCCAGCAGCTCCTTGGTGTCCAGGTCGCCGGAGAGGTCCGCGGGGTCGGGGGTCAGCCGCTCGCGGGTGCGGTGCAGGATCTGCACGAGCAGCTGCGCCCGGTTGGCGAAGTAGTTCGAGGCGGTGCCGGTCGGCACGCCGGCCTCCGCGTCCACCGCGCGCAGCGTCAGGCCCCGTGACCCCTCGCGCGCCAGCACGTCGATGGCGGCGTCGAGCAGCGCGGCGCGGCGCTCCGGGTTCTGGCGCATACGGGGGTTCCTGACGGTGCGGGGGTTTGCGGGTGGGAGGAGTGCACGGCGCGCGGGCACTCCGCTTGCAGTGATTCGGACACGCTAGCGGACGCGGCACGTCCGGGACCTCCCCACCGGTCCCCCTTCCGTGTCACCCTGCCCCTCATGGAGCGGATCATCGAGGAGATACGAGAGGACCTGTCCCGCCGCATCGCCGTGACGGCGGACCGGCTCGCCGACCGGACGCTGGCCGAGGACCCCGCGTACGCCGCCCTGCTCGGCCGGGGCGAGCTGCGCGAGCGGATCCACCGCAACCTCGGCCAGTCGGTCGAGGGGCTGCTGCGCAGTGCGCGCGGGCTGCCGGTGGAGCTCGCCGACGCCCGGGCCACCGGCACCCTCCGCGCCGAGCAGGGGCTGCCGCTCGCCTCGCTGCTGCGCACCTACCGCCGCGGCGGGCGGCTGCTGTGGCACACCCTCACGGAGGCCGTGACCGCGCACGATCCGGCGCGGCTGCCCCGGCTGCTGCCGCTGGCGGCCGTCCTGTGGGACGTGCTGGACCAGCAGACGGACGCGGTGGCGGAGGCGTACCGCCGCACGGAGGCGGCGCGCTGCGACCGCGACCGGGAGCGGCGGGCGGCCCTGCTGGACAGGCTGCTGGACGGGGGCGGGTCGACCGACGGCCCGGCCGTGTCCGAGGCGGCGGCCCGGCTGGGGCTGCCGGAGCGCGGCCGGTTCGCGGTCGTGGTGCTCGGTTCGGGCAGCGCCTGCGGGCGGGGCGGGGAGCCGTCCGGAGCCGGCCCGCGCGTGCTGTGGCGGATCCGTGCGGACGGCGAGACCGGGCTGGTGGAGCTGGGCCGCGCCCCGCTGGAGTCCGTACGCGGCCTGCTGGCCCCGCTCGGTGTGCGGGCCGGGGTCAGCCCGGTCGTGGAGAGCCCGGGCGATCTGGCGCGGGCGCGGTGGCTGGCGGCCCTCGCGCTGCGGACGGCTCCGACGCCGGGCGGCGGCCCGTACACGGCCCTGCTGGACGAGCGGCTGCCGATGGCGCTGGTGGCGGCGCAGGCCGAACTCGCGGGCCGGCTGCGGCAGGTGGTGCTCGGCCCGGTGCTGGCGCTGCCCGCCGAGGACGGCCGGGTGCTGCTGACCACGCTGGGCACGTGGCTGACCTGCCGGGGCTCGACGACCCAGGCCGCGCAGCGGCTGTACTGCCACCGCAACACCGTGTCGAACCGGCTGCGGCGGCTGGAGCAGCTCACCGGCCGCTCGCTGTCCGACCCGGCGCAGGTGGTGGAGCTGGCGCTGGCCCACGCGGCGGTGCTGCAGCACACCGGGGGCGAGGCGGAGCGCGGCCCGGAGGCCGCCGTCCCGCGTCGGGGGGCGCTCGGCCGCCGGTCCGGGGTGCCGAGGGAGCCGTAGCCGCCCGGCCGCACCGGATCCTCAGGGCAGGCGCTGCCGCTGCGGGGCGGCGGACCGGGCCGACTCCAGCAGGTAGGGCACGTCGATCACCGCGACGCCCGGGGTGAACAGCAGCCGGGCCTTCAGGCGCAGGGCGATCTGGTTGTGCAGGGGCTGCTCCCACCAGCGCCCCACGATGTACTCGGGAATGACCACGGAGAGCACGTCGGTGCCCTCGGCGGCGGCCAGTTCCTGGATGTGGGCGAGCACCGGCCCGACCACCTCGCGGTACGGCGAGTGGATGATCTTCAGCGGTACGCCGGGGTCGTGCTCCGCCCAGGCCCCGCGCAGCCGGCGGGCGTCCTCCTCGTCGGCGGCGACGGTGACGGCCGTGAGCGTGTCGGAGTGGAGCGCCTGCGCGTAGCCGAGGGCCTTCAGCGTCGGCGCCTGGACGGCGGAGACCAGGACCAGGACGTGGTGGCGGGAGGGTTTGCGGGGCCTGAGGCCGGCGGGGACGGCGACCTGGGCCGCGACCCTGTCGTAGTGCCGGCGGACCCCCTTCATGCCGAGGAAGAGCAGCGGCATGGCGATGACGACGAGCCAGGCGCCGTGCGTGAACTTGGTGACCAGGACGATGACCAGCACCAGGGCGGTGAGCGTCGCGCCGACGGCGTTGATGGCGAGCCGGCGGTGGATGTGGATCCGCTCCCGGCGCGGGGTCGCGGGCGAGGCCAGCTCGCGCCGCCAGTGCCGGACCATGCCCGACTGGGAGAGGGTGAAGGAGACGAAGACGCCGATGATGTAGAGCTGGATGAGGCGGGTCAGCTCGGCGTCGAAGGCGACGATAAGGGCGATGGCCGCGAGGGCGAGCAGGACGATGCCGTTGGAGTAGACGAGCCGGTCGCCGCGGTTGAAGAGCTGGCGCGGCGCGTAGCGGTCCTTGGCCAGGATCGAGGCGAGCATCGGGAAGCCGTTGAAGGCGGTGTTGGCGGCGAGCACGAGGACGCCCGCGGTGGCCGCCTGGAGCAGGTAGAACAGGACGTGCCAGTCCCCGAAGGTGGCGCGGCCGATCTGCGCGAGGGCCGTGGACATCGGGGTGCCGGGGGCGAGCCCCAGTTCGGTGGGGTCGGCGGCGACGTGCACCTGGTACACCATCGCGAGGACGGTGATGCCGAAGAACATCGTGACGGACAGGGCGCCCATCGCGGCGAGGGTGGTGGCGGCGTTGCGGCTCTTGGGCTTGCGGAAGGCGGGCACGCCGTTGCTGATCGCCTCGACGCCGGTGAGGGCGGTGCAGCCGGAGGCGAACGCGCGCATGGCGAGGAGGACCAGGCCCAGGCCGGCGAAGGTGCCGGTGGCCGTGAGCGGCAGGTCGGCGGACTCGGCGCGGAGGGTGGAGCCGGTGGCGAGGCGGACCGCCGCGACGGTGAACATGAGGTAGATGACGGCGGCGAAGCCGTAGGTGGGCACGGCGAAGACCCGGCCGGACTCGCGGACGCCGCGCAGGTTCATCAGCATCAGCAGCACCACGAAGGACACCGAGAGGGCGACCCGGTGGTCGCCGAGCGCGGGGATCGCGGAGGTGATGGCGGCCACGCCCGAGACCACGGAGACGGCGACGGTCAGCACGTAGTCGACCAGCAGGGCACTGGCGGCGGTCAGTGCGGCGGTCTGCCCGAGGTTCTCGGAGCTGACGACGTACGCCCCGCCGCCGCCCGGATACGCGTAGCAGGTCTGCCGGTACGAGGCGACCACCACGATCAGCAGGAAGACGATCGCGGCGGCCGCGTACCAGGCGAGGTGGAGCAGCGCGGTCCCGCCGAGGGCGAGGATGAGCAGGATCTCCTCGGTGGCGTAGGCGACGGAGGAGAGCGGGTCGCTGCAGAAGATCGGCAGCGCGAGCCGCTTGGGCAGCAGGGTCTCCCCCAGCCGTGCGGTGTCGAGCGGCTCGCCCACCAGGACGCGCTTCACATTGATACGCCTCATTCAGGCATGATCATTCACTTTTCGCCCGATCTGGCGCTTCTGGAGCTGTGTCCCCGGCGGAACCGGCGAGCTCCTCCGACCGGTGGGCCAGCCACAGGTCGTGGCGGGCGCTCGGCGACTGCAGCAGCGAGCGCCGGAGCAGGGCCTCGATCCGGATCAGCCGCTTGCGGGCGCCCGGGACCGAGATGCCGAGGGCCGCGGCCGCCGGGGCCAGCTGGGCGTCGTGGCGGAGCCAGGCCCGCACGGTCTGCGCGGCCCCCGGCGGGGCGTCGGGGCCGGTCAGCGGCTCCAGGTGGGCGCGCGCCCAGGCCGCCAGGTCGGGGTGGCGCAGCACACCGTCGAGCCCGGCCCGCAGACCGGCGGCGGTCCCGGTCCCGGTCTCGGTCTCGGCCGCAGTCCCGGTCGTGGCCGCGGGGTCGGCGGCGGCTCCTGCCGCCGGTCCGGCCGCGGCCGCGCGGACGGCGCCGCCCGGGGTCAGGCGCAGGGCCAGCGACAGGGCGGCCTGGTCGGGCAGCCGGGCCAGGTCCGCGCCGAGCACCGACTCGATCAGGCGCAGCCGGGTCGCCAGGGTGTTGCGGTGGATCTTCAGCAGCCGGGTCGCGTGCGAGGAGAAGTTCAGCCAGGCGTGGGCGGTGGCCCGCAGCTCTTGCGCGCCCGGGTCCTGGGGCCGCCGGGGCCGGTACGCGTGCAGCGGCGCGAGCACCGTCTCGGCCCAGCCGGCCCCCGCGGCGTGCGCGGCCAGCTCCGGTTCGGGTCCGGGGCCGAAGCGGGCGTGCCGCTCGCGGCGGCCGCGGGCCACGGCCAGGGCGTGGAAGGCCTGGGTGTAGGCGGCCGGGGCCTCCCGCAGCCGCAGCTCTCCGCTCACCCCGGCCACGCAGTCCCGCACCGCCGCCGTCAGCGCCTCGGCCAGCGGGTCGTGGGCGGCCGAGGTGGCCGCCAGGTCGGCGGGGACGAGGGCGATGAGGTGGCGTACGTAGACCGGGCAGCGCACCACCCAGGCCCGCCCGCCGGTCAGTTCCTCGCACAGCCGGGTCACCGCCGTGCGCTCCCCGGCCCGGCACTCGACGACGTACATCCGCATCGGCTCGGGCAGCGAGGGGCTCAGCGCCTCGGCGATCTGGTGGGCCGTGGAGAGCCGGCCGTTCATCAGCAGGTGCAGGACGGCCTCGCGGGCCCGGGACTCGGCGAGTTCGGCCCGCTCCTCGCGCCGCTCGGCCTCCTCCGCGCGCAGGGCGAGGGCGAGGGCCGCCGCAGCGTCCGCGAGCAGCGCGGGCGCGGCGGGGTCGTGCGGCACGTCCAGTACGGCGGCCAGGGCGCGGTGGTCGTCCAGCGCGAACAGCAGCGCCGCCGAGCCCTCGCCGTGCAGGACGGCCGAGCGGACCCCGCGGGCGGCCAGCTCGGCCGCGCCCCGTACGGCGAGTTCCGGGCCGGCCGGGCCGTCGAGCGGGACCACGCCCGTCCAGCCGCCGAGGCGGCCGCCCAGCCACTGGAGCAGGGCGGCGGAGCCGCCGGAGTGGGCGAGCCGGTGCACCTTGAGCACGTCCTCGGCCCGGGAGCGGGAGCGCTCGCCTGCCGGGGCCGGCGCGGGCGCAGCGGCGGGGTCGGGAGCGGGGTCGCCACCGGGCGCCGTGGCGGGAGGCTTCGGAATCTGGGGGTCCCTTCGGTCCGGGTCGCGCCGCCGCATTCAACCACCCGCGTCCCGCTGTGCGCAGTGATACCCGTCTCGCCCCGTCACTGTGCAGGCCGGACCCTGCGAACCGGCCACCGCCCGCCTAGGTTTGGCCATGAGCGGTAGGCCCCGGGAACGACGGGGGAGTCGCCGGGGCCACCTCGCTCACATCCGGGCCACCTCGCTCACATCCGGGCCGCCGCGCTGCGGATGGCCTCCCGGATGCGGAAGTAGGTGCCGCAGCGGCAGATGTTGGCGATGGCGTCGATGTCCTCGTCGGTGGGCGAGGGCGTCCGCTTGAGCAGGGCCACGGCCGCCATGATCTGGCCGGGCTGGCAGAAACCGCACTGGGAGACGTCCTGTTCCAGCCAGGCCTCCTGCACGGGGTGCAGCTCGTCCCCGTCGGCGAGCCCCTCGATGGTGGTCACCGACCTTCCCGCGCAGGCGGAGACCGGCACCACGCACGGGCGGATGTCCTGGCCGTCGAGATGGCTCGTGCAGGCCTTGCAGACGTCCACGCCGCAGCCGTACTTGGGACCGCGGACGCCCAGCATGTCGCGGAGCACCCACAGCAGGGGCAGGTCGTCGGGGGCGTCGACGGTGACGCTCCGCCCGTTGACGGTGAAGGTGTGCGAGGGCACGGCGGGGCTCCTGAACTGCCGCTAGCGCGGGTAGGGGGTGAAGTCGACGTCGAAGTCGAGGGGGAAGCTGCGCGGCTTGTTCCCGGTGGCCCGGGCCCAGGCGTTGGCGATGGCGCCGACGGCGGCCGGCACGCCGAGCTCGCCCGCGCCGCCGGGCTCCTCCCCGGAGGCGGGCAGGACGAAGACCCGCACGTCCCGCGGGGTGTCGCGCTGCCGGGCCCAGTGGAACTGGCTGTAGCTGCCCTCCAGCGGCAGGCCCCGGTCCAGGTGCAGCCCTGCCTTCAGCGTGGTCGAGATGGCGTCGGTGAGGCCGCCGATCATCTGGGCCTCCAGGCCGCGCGGGTTGACGGGCAGGCCCACGTCGACGGCGATGACCGCCTTGGTGACGCGGACGTGCTCCGGGTCGCGGGCGTCGATCTCGACCAGGCACGCGGTGCGGGACTTGTACTCCTCGTGGAAGGCGATGCCCTGCGCGCAGCCCGCCGGCATCGGCCGGCCCCACTCCCCTTCCGCCGCCGCCTTGTCGAGCACGGCGCGCTGGGCGTCGTCCTTCAGGAACGTGCGCCGGAACCGGTACGGGTCCTTGCCGGTCCGGGCCGCGAGCTCGTCGACGACGATCTCCTCGGCGCCGCGGGTGTTGGCGGAGTACACCGAGCGCCAGGAGCCGGTCGGGATGCCGGTGGGGACCTCGGTGAGCCCGTGGGTGGTGAGCCCGAAGTGGTAGGGGGTCTTCACGGTGGTGTGGAACAGGGTCTGCGCCAGGGTGGCGTTGCCGATGCCGGCGGGCAGGTGCGCGGCGGTGGCGGTGACGATCTCGCCGAGCCCGTGCCGGAAGTCGGTCTCGGCGGCGGCCACCCGGTGCTCGAAGCTCAGTACCTCGCCGAGGGCGTACGTGGCGCGGATCCGGTGGTGGGTGGCGGGCCGCATCCGGCCGTGCCGTGTGTCGTCGACGCGGGTCCACATCAGCCGGACGGGGCGGCGGCAGGCCTTCGAGACGCGGGCGGCCTCGAGGGCGGCGTCGAAGAAGAGGCGCCGCCCGAAGGAGCCTCCGGCCTGGACCACGTGCACGGTGACCTTGTCGACGGGCAGGCCGAGCTCGGCGGCGATGGTCTGGCGGGCCACGATGGGGGACTTCAGCCCGGACCAGATCTCGGCCCGGTCCTCGCGGACGTCGGCGACCGCGGAGTTGGTCTCCATCGGGGCGTGGCTGACGAAGGCGAAGTCGAACTCGGCGTCGACGTACGGGGTGAGCAGCGGCGGCAGCAGCGGCGCCGGGGCGGCCGCGCGCAGCCGGTCCCGGACCTCCCGGTCGGACAGCCCGTCGGCGGGTCCGGGGCCCCAGGCGACCTGGAGCGCGGCCTTGGCGTCGAGTGCCTGGCCGAAGGTCTCGGCGACGACCGCGACGCCGGTCGGGACGGTGACCACGTGCAGCACGCCCGGCATGGCGCGGACGGCGGCGAGGTTGGCCACGGAGCGGACGGTGCCGCCTAGGGTGGGCGGGCGGCGCACCACGCACGGCTTGGCGCCGGGCACGTCGAGGTCGAGGGTGTAGCGCTGGGCACCGGTGACCATGGCGCGGGCGTCGATCCGGCCGGTGGGCCGGCCGACCAGGGTGTGCCGCCCGGCGCTCTTGGGGGCCGCGCCGAGGACGGTCAGGGTGGGTTCGGCCGCGGCCGCGGCGAGGCTGCCGTAGCCGGCGGTGCGCCCGTCGGGGGCGTGTACGGCGCCGTTGGCGGTCGTCAGGGTCGAGGCGGGCAGGTCCCAGCGGCGCGCGGCGGCCGCGACGAGGCGGGCGCGGGCGGTGGCGGCGGTCTGGCGGACCGGCCCGTACAGCGAGCGGATGGCGTTGGAGCTGCCGGTGAGCTGGTTGAACAGCAGCTCGGGCCGGGCGTCGTCGAGCTCGACGCGTACGGAGGCGAGCGGCGCGTCGAGCTCCTCCGCGACGAGCATGGCCACGGCGGTGGTCAGGCCTTGGCCGACTTCCTCGCGCGGCAGCCGGAAGCGGATGCTCCCGTCCGTCTCGACGGTGAGCACCAGCAGGGTGGCGGTGGGGGCGCCGGCCAGGATGAACAGGTCGCCGAGGTCGACGAGGTCCGCGGGGGCGGGCAGGGAGGGCACGACGGCGTGGGCGGCCTGCGGGGCGAGGGCGTCGGCGCCGGCCCGGGTGACGAGCGCGAGGGTGGGCGCCGCCACGAGGTGGGTGAGGAAGGAGCGGCGGCTGCGCCCGTCCGCCCGGCTGCGCCCCTCCGCGCGGTCCCGCCCGGTCATGTCATGTGCCTCCGCCCTGCGCGCAGCCCCTGCACGGCCGCTCCCGGCTCGTTACCGACACGTAGGGTAGCGACCGCCCGTACGGCTGGGAAGCGGAACGGCATCCCTGAGCGCGGTACGCCCGGGAGGGGGTCCTTCGTTCGGGGGTACCCGCGGGGAAACGTCCGCCGATGTCCCGTACGAGTCCGGTGACCCGAACGGGCCCGGAGCTCGCTCGGATGAGCGATCCGCACCGCCCGGAAGGCCGGTTTCCGGCCACGGGCGGACGATGGAAGCACGACCCGTCCGACCGGAGCACACGAGGAGGTGTTCGGCGGTGACGAAGTTCATGGATGTCCACCACGGCATGAAGGGCATCACCGAGGAGCAGCTGATGGCCGCCCACAAGGCGGACCTGGCCATCGAGGGCGAGGAGAAGGTGCACTTCGAGCGGGCATGGGCCGACCCGGCGTCCGGCACGGTCTACTGCCTGTCCGAGGCCCCCTCGGCGGAGGCGGTCATGCGGATCCACGAGCGGGCGGGCCACCCCGCCAACGAGATCCACCCGGTACCCCTGATGGTGTGAGGGGCAGGGGCTCCTCGCAGGCCCCGGCGGGGCTGACCGGAATCGTTCGCACAGTCAGGAGGGCATCCGGCAGGCCCTAGGCATATGCCCGAAGCAAGGACGTTACGGATGTTGCCAAACGCCTTACAGGCCGTCGCTCCCTGTGCAACAGTCGTCATCGGTCCTTCCTTCAGACTTGGCCGTGCCGCGCCTGTATCGGAGTTCTCATGCCGCCCCACCTGTTCGCGGACCGTCCCGCGCAGCCGCCCGAGCCGGGGTCGGTGGACGCACTGATCTCGCAGACCCGGCGGTTGCGCGGCGGCGTGGACGCGGTGCGCCGGGACACCGTCGTCGACGACGACGACGCCCAGGGCCGCTGGCAGCGCGCGCTCTGCGACCTCGCCGTGCACCACCTCGACGACCTGCGCGAGCACCTGGGCCAGCTCAAGGAGGGCCTGCCCCCCGCGCCCGTACTCGACGAGCTCCCGGAAGCGGAGCCGCAGGCCGCCGCGGAAGCCGAGGCCGAGGCCCAGCAGACCCGCGTCGGCAGCGCCGAGTGGAACCTGCTGACCGACGAGGTCAGCTGGTCCGAGGAGCTCTACCAGATCTTCGGCCGCTCCCCCGAGGCGGGCCCCCTGCCCCTGGACGAGCTCGGCTCCACCCTGTTCTCCGAGGACCAGCCGCTGCTCACCGCGATGGTGACGGCCTGTCTGGTCGACGGCAAGCCGATAGACGGCGAGTTCCGCATCGTCCGGGCCGACGGCCGCGTCCGCACCCTGCACATGCGGGGCGAGCCGGTCCTCGACCCCGACGGCTGCACCGCCTCCATGTGGGCCGTGCTCCGGGACGTGAGCGAGCTGCGCCGCAGCCAGCGCGCCGTGCGCGAGTCCCGCGACTCGCTCCAGCGGCGGCGGGAGATCGCACAGACCGAGCACCGGCTGGCGGTCGAGCTCCAGGAGGCCGTGCTGCCCCCGTGGCGCGGCTCCCTGCGGTTCCCGCACGACACCACCGGCGCCCTCGACGTGGCCGCGCACTACCTGCCCTCCGCGACCAGTGCCCTGATCGGCGGCGACTGGTACGACGCGCTCGAACTGTCCGACGGCCGCTCGATGCTGACCGTCGGAGACCTCACCGGCCACGGCGTCACCGCCACCTCCGGCATGGCGATGATCCTCGGCGCGCTGCGCGGCATGGCCATGGCCGGCATCGAACCGGGCCCGCTGATGGGCTGGCTCA
This sequence comes from Streptomyces sp. NPDC046866, assembly GCF_040704625.1. Taxonomy (NCBI): domain Bacteria; kingdom Bacillati; phylum Actinomycetota; class Actinomycetes; order Kitasatosporales; family Streptomycetaceae; genus Streptomyces; species Streptomyces sp. NPDC046866. Next base: position 45,087 of record NZ_JBEYXN010000010.1, on the reverse strand, counting down.
ACCAGCTGCTGGAGGCCTCCGTGCAGCCCGCTCTCGGATCGGCGGTCTGCTGCCGGTACGACCCCGAGCGCCGGCTGCTGTCCTGGGCGCAGGCGGGCCACCCGGCCCCGCTTCTCTTCCGCGGCGGCAGCGGCCGCGCCCTGGTCCCCCCGGAGGGCGTGCTGTTGGGCGCGACCTCCGGGGCGGCGTACGGCCAGGCCGAGGAGCGGCTGGAGGCGGGCGACGTCCTCGTCCTGCACACGGACGGGCTGAGCCCGCGCCGCGCCGATTTCAGCCGGCCCGACGGCACCGAGCGGCTGCTGGCGCTGGCCCCGCAGCTGACGGCGGCCCGGTCGGCCCAGGAGTGCCTGCGGAGGGTCGTCGAGGAGTTCGGCGAGGGCAGGCGCGAGGACGACGCCTGCGTCCTGGTGGCCCGCATCGGCGGCTGAACCGCCCGGCCCTCACGCCACAAAGGGTTCGAGGCCGCGCCGACCGGCGCGGCCTCGCTCTCGTGTGCCCCGTTTCGCCCGCACGGTTCCCCCGCACGCCCTAGACGGTCTGCTGCACCGGGCTGTCGGGGAGGGCGAGCTTGATCTCCGCCCGCAGGTCCTCGATGCGCGCGTAGCCCGCGTACTGGCCGGTGAGCCGGTACATCTCCCGCAACCGGTGCCACGTCCGGTGCGAGGAGGTCTCGTTCATGGAGACCAGGGCCAGACGGGCGTAGCGGTCGGCCTGCTCCGGGTCGTCGGCGATGAAGCACGCCGAGGCCATGGAGATGTAGTCGAAGATCTGCGAGCGCTGGTAGCCGTTGCCCCGCAGCCGCAGCGCCTCCCGGGCGTGCCGCTGGGCGATCGGGGCGGCGGAGGGGTCGTGGTCGGCGAGGGTACGGAAGGCCAGCGCCTGCATGCCGTGCAGGTCCGCCTCGTCGAAGTGCTGCATCCACGAGGGCGGGGGCACGTCCCCCTTGTCGGAGACGAACAGCTCCTCGGCCTCGCCGAGGGTGCGGCGCATGGCCTGCCCCTTGCCCATGGCGGCCTGCGCCCAGGCCTCGATGGTGTGCAGCATGGCACGGGTGCGCGGCAGGGTCTGCTCCCCGGATCCGGACTGGGCCAGCTTCATCAGGTCCAGGGCCTCGCCCGGCCGGCCCAGGTGGACCATCTGGCGTGCGGCCCGGGAGAGCGCCTCCCCGGCGCGCGGCCGGTCGCCGCCCTCGCGGGCCGCGTGCGCGGCGATGACGAAGTACTTCTGCGCGGTGGGTTCCAGACCGACGTCGTGGGACATCCAGCCCGCCAGCACGGCCAGGTTGGCGGCCACGCCCCACAGCCGCCGCTGGAGGTGGTCGGGGTGGTGGTAGGCCAGCATGCCGCCGACCTCGTTGAGCTGGCCGACCACGGCCTTGCGTTGCAGTCCGCCGCCTCTGGAGGCGTCCCAGGCCCGGAACACCTCCACCGAGCGCTCCAGCGCCTCGATCTCCTGGGAGCCGATGGGGGCGGCTTCGTAGCGGTCGTAGCCCGCCGGATCGGCCTGGAAGGAGTCGCCGAAGCGCCGCGCGTCCCCGGCGGAGCCTGCGTCGGTGTGGAGCCAGTCGTGCATGGCGTGGGTGAGGGCGGAGCCGGCGGTGAGCGCCATTCCCGCGCCCATCAGACCGCGACGGTTGAGCATGAGGTCCATTCCCGTGAATTCGGTGAGGACCGCGGCTGTGCGTTCGGGCGCCCAGGGCATTCCGTCGGGGTTGTCCTTCGCCCCGTCCGGCTGCCGTTTGGTGGTGCGCCGCTGCCGTACGAACCCGAGGTCCTCGATGGTCACGACACGACCGAGCCGCTCGGTGAACAGGGCTGCCAGTACGGTGGGAACCGGTTCGCGGGGGCTCTCCCCCATGTCGATCCAGCGCCGTACCCGCGAGGTGTCGGTGGCCAGTTGGTGGTGGCCCATGGCCGCCGCCTGCCGGTTGACCATCCTCGCCAGCTCACCCTTCGACCAGCCGGCGAGGCCGAACAGGTCGTTGAGTCGGGTGTTTGGTCCTTTGCTCACGTCAAGCCCCCAGGTTCTCGGCTGACTTGACAGTAGCCCGCCGTCAGATGCCCAGCGACTATTCGCCAGGCTTCGCCAGGCCTCGCAAGATGGTCCGCCACCCACGGCCGGGTGTCAGGTAGGAATGCGCCTCCCCGACCCGGTCACCGGCGGAACTCCCCAGGGTGAAGTACGGGATCGTCGGGGCGGCGTATGAACTCGTCGGCGCACGAAGGGAACAGCAAGCCATGTACGCAGCAACGTCCTCCGTGTCCGCCCCGGTCCGCCCGCACCGCACCCTCCCGGCGGGCGGCGGCCCCTACCTCGACCCCGGCCGGCCCGCGGCAGCGGTGCAGGGCGCCGTGCGGGCGCGCCGGATGCCGGGTGCCGGGGCGCAGCCGCTCAGCGGAAGAATCGACCTGTCCGGGCCGCAGGGGGCGCAGCTGCGCACCGCGCTCGCCTCGGTGCAGCGGATCTGCCCGGAGTTCGCGCCGGTGCAGGTGCTGCGCCGCAGCGGACGGTCGGTCCTCCTGGTCGGGACGACGGGGCGGATGACCGCCGTCGCCAAGGTTTTACTGGACCACTCGCCGGAATGGCGTGAGCGGTACCGGCACGAAATAGCGGCGTACCGGGCGTTCGTCCGTCACCGCCCGCCGGTCCGGGTGCCGCGGCTGATCGCCGCGGACCCCGAGAACTGCACGCTGGTGGTCGAACGGATGGCGGGCCGGGTCGCGGCTTTGCAGCGCCACCCCGTGGAGGCCCCGCCGCGGGCCGACGTACGGGCGGCGCTGGGCGCGGTGTGCCGGGTGAACCAGTGGCGGCCGCCGACGGACCTGTTCGAGGATCCGCTGAACTACGCGCAGCGGATCGCGCGGTACCACGAGTTGGGGCTGCTGACCGACCGGGACCTGGGTGACCTGCAGAAGCTGCTGCACGGGCTGAAGCTGGCCGGCGTACAGCGGCAGTTCAACCACGGTGACGCGCTCCTGTCGAACCTGCTGCTGTCCCCCGCGGGGCCGGTGCTGCTCGACTGGGAGCACGCGGGCTGGTACCTGCCCGGCTACGACCTGGCCACGCTGTGGACGGTGCTGGGCGACGCCCCGGCCGCGCGGAGCCAGATCAGCCGGCTCGCCCAGGCGGCCGGTCCGGCGGCGCGGGACGCCTTCCTCGTCAACCTGATGCTGGTGCTGACCCGGGAGATCCGGATGTCCGAGACGGCGGTGCAGCGGTCCATGGCCGCGGCCGCCCCGACCCAGCCCCTTCCGGTGGGCGCCCTCTCCTCGGGCGAGGAGCAGCGGCTGCTGCTGCGCCGCCTGCACGACGACTGCGGCATGGCCCGCAGGGCGGTCCGCGCGGCGGTCGGAACCCGCTGAGCCGGCAGCTCCCGCCGCACGCCACGAAAATCCCGTGTACGCACTCCGTGTGCGTACCACGGGATTTCGTGCGTTTGGGGCCGGGGGCCGGGTCCGGGGCGGTCGCTGCGCGTGCCTTGACTTCACATGATCCTCCGAAGACCTTCTTGTGACGCGGCATCAGGAAGCCGCCCTCCCCTTTCCGCTGGAGCCCGCCCATGACCGCGCGCCACGCCTCCGACGCCGCCCCCGCCCCGGGTCCCGCGGCCCTCCCCTCCCGCCGCACCGTCCTCGCCGGGGCCGGTGCCGGGGTGCTCGCCGCCGGCGCCGGCGTGCTGCCGTCCGCGGCGGCGCGGGCGGCCGAGGGGGCTCCGCTCGGGGAGTACGACGTCGTCGTGGCCGGGTCGGGGGCCGCGGGGATGACCGCTGCGCTCACGGCCGCCCGGCGCGGGCTGAGCGTCCTGGTGGTCGAGAAGGCCGCGACCTTCGGCGGGTCGGCAGCACGCTCGGGGGCCGGGATCTGGCTGCCGAACAATGCGGTGATCCTGCGGGCGGGCGTGCCCGACACCCCGCAGAAGGCGGCGGCGTACCTGGCGGCGGTCGTCGGACCCGAGGTGCCCGCGGACCGGCAGGCGGCGTTCCTGGCCAACGGCCCCCGGATGCTGGACTTCGTGATGGCCAACAGCCCGCTGCGCTTCCGGTACATGGACGGGTACAGCGACTACTACCCGAACCTGCCCGGCGGGCTCCCGAACGGCCGCTCGATCGAACCCGACCAGCTCGACGGCAACCTCCTCGGCCCCGAGCTCGCGCGGCTCAACCCGGCGTACATGGCCGTGCCGGCCGGGATGGTGGTGTTCAGCCAGGACTACAAGTGGCTCACGCTGGCTGCGGTCAGCGCCAAGGGCCTGGCGGTCTCCACCGAGTGCCTGGCGCGCGGGACGAGGGCGGCGCTGTGCGGGGAGAAGCCGCTGACCATGGGCCAGGCACTGGCGGCCGGACTGCGGGTGGGCCTGATGCGGGCCGGGGTGCCGGTGTGGCTCAACAGCCCGCTGGTGGACCTGGTGCAGGAGGGCGGGGCCGTGACCGGCGTGGTCGTGGAGAAGGAGGGCGTACGGGGCGTCGTACGCGCCCGCAGGGGCGTGGTCGTCGGCTCGGGCGGGTTCGAGCACAACGCGCAGATGCGGGCCCAGTACCAGCAGCAGCCGATCGGCACGCAGTGGTCGGTGGGCGCCAAGGAGAACACGGGGGACGGGATCCGGGCCGGGCAGCGGGCCGGGGCGGCGCTGGCGCTGATGGAGGACGCCTGGTGGGGCCCCTCGATCCCGCTGCCGGGGGAACCGTACTTCTGCCTCGCCGAACGCACCCTGCCGGGCGGGCTGATCGTGAACGGGGCCGGGGCCCGCTTCGTCAACGAGGCGGCGCCCTACAGCGACGTGGTCCACGTGATGTACGAGCGGGACCGCGGCGCGCCCGGCTCGCACGTCCCCGCCTGGCTGATCGTGGATCAGAACTACCGCAGCAAGTACTTGTTCAAGGACGTGCTGCCGACGATCGTGTTCCCGGACGCCTGGTACGAGGCGGGTGCGGCGAAGAAGGCGTGGACGTGGGACGCACTGGCCGGGCAGATCGGGGTGCCGGCGGCGGCGCTGCGGGCGACGCTGAGCCGGTTCAACGCGCAGGCGCTCGCCGGATCCGACCCCGACTTCCACCGGGGGGACACCGCGTACGACCACTACTACACCGATCCGGGCGTGCTGCCGAACTCGTGTCTGGCGCCGGTGTGGGCGCCGCCGTTCTACGCGTTCCGGATCGTGCCGGGCGATCTCGGCACGAAGGGCGGGATCGTCACGGACGCGCGGGCCCGTGCGCTGCGCCCGGACGGCTCGGTGATCCGGGGGCTGTGGGCGGCGGGCAACGCGAGTGCGGCGGTGATGGGGCGCAGCTACGCGGGGGCGGGGTCGACGATCGGCCCCGCGATGACGTTCGGGTACGTGGCGGCGAACGACATCGCGGACTCCTGAGCCGTCCCGCCCGCCGCGGCGGGTCCGGCGCGGGCACCGGCGCTGCCGGGCGCGCCGGCGGGGCTATCCCTGCTGGAAGAGCTCGGCGGGGAGCGGCTTCAGCAGGGCGTACAGGTCGTCGGTGATGGGCCGGTCCCAGCTCGCGATGGTGACCAGGACGTTGTCGCTGCGGTCGAACTGGACGCAGCTGATCCGGCTCTCGGAGAGCTTGACCTTGCGGACGATGAGGAGGTTGTCGCCCTGCATCACGGGGCAGTCCTCGACGCCGGTGACCTCGATGTCCTCGTCGTTCTCGAGGGCGTCGAGGAGCTGGGCCACCTCGAAGGGGACCTGGCCCTCGTCGAGGTCCCGGGCCGGGGAGCCCTCGGGGAGGTTGCCGATGATCATTGCCGGGCCGCGTCCGCCGAACAGGTCGTAGCGGAGGAAGACGCCCTGGCAGCTGCCGTCGGGCGCGGGGAGCAGCCCGGCACCGAGATTGCCCGGCCAGTCCCCCGGGTCCATGGCCAGGACGTCGAAGTCCGGGCCGGCGGGTGTGGCGGCGCGGTTGCGGCGGAGGAAGGACATGCGGCCATGGTACGTGGCCGGGCGGGATTTCCGGGCCCGGGGGCCCACCCCGCGCCGGAGCACGGGCCGGCTGCCCGTGCCCGCGGCCGCGGCGGGCCGGACCGGCGGGACCGGGGTGAACCAGTGGTCCTGCCCGCGGGTGTCGCCGGTGATCCGCAGACCGGTGACGGGGATCCGCGGCCGGAGAAAAAGCAGCAGGTCGCAGGCGGTGCCGGCGGCCCCGACGGCGCCGGTCCGGTGGCGTCGGGCCCGGGCGGGACGCGGTCACCGCGGAAGGTGACCGTCCAGGAGCCGGGGCGGTCGGGTGCGGGTGAAGCGGTGGCCCTCGCCGACTCCCGCGGGAGCGGGGGCCGCAGTACGCCGGAAGGGGCATGACCTCCGACGCTGCGGGACCGCGGCGGGGACGGGGCTTGCCGGGCCGGTCGCGCGCTCGGCGTCCCGGCGGCGGACCGCCGGTTGGGGGGCCGCGTGCGCAGCCGGAGCCGACGGTGGGCCGGGCGGGGTCGAGGGACCGGGTCCGCACCGGTGCGTCCGGTACCAGCCCGCGCAAGCGTGCCTCCGGGGTGCGGGCGCCCTCGGCGCACCGGTCGGCGAGCTCCTTCGGGGCGCCGCCGGGCCTCCCGTACGGCAGCATCCTGGGGGTCGCGTGGACGGCGGGTCGGTGCGGTCGGGGGGCCGGTGAGGCGGTCGCGCAGGATGCGGCCGACGAAGCGGTGCACCGGGCCGAGGCGGGGCACCAGGTCGGCGGCCGACCGGCCGGGGCGGCTCGGCACCAGGGGCACGGGGCGGTCGGCCGCGTCGGCGAAGGCCCGGCGGATCGCCTTCTCGAAGGCCGGGGTCCCGGTGCGGAAGTGGGCGAGCCGCTCGTGGTGGCCCATGACAGGACCCTCCCGTACGTCCGGCTTGCCGGCCGGCCGATCACATCGCGCCGCGGGCGCACGCCGCGGGCGCGTCGGCGGGCCCGCGGCGGTCCGGACCGGTCCGGCGGGCGCACCGCGGCGGTCCCCGGCGGTCCGGTCCGGGCGGTGCCTGCCGGTCCGCGCGGTGGGTGCCGGTCCGGCGGGGCGTGACGGGCGTGCGGGCCGGGCCGGTCCGCGCGGTGCGTGCCGGGTGTGCGGGCGCCGGGTGGGAGCTGGGCGGCGCTGGCCGCCGGGTCGTCGCGGGCGGCGGGGTCCGCCGCGTGCGGCTCCCCGGCCGGGCCGTCACGCCAGGGCTGCCGGCCGGCCCGCCGCGTCGCGGGGTGCCGGGCCGTCGAGCGCGGCCAGGGCGCGCTCGGTCTCCCGTACCAGGCCGTCGGCGCCGCATTCCCGGGCCGTGGCGGCGGCCCGGGCCAGGAGCTGCGGGTCGCCGCGCTCGGTGCCGAGCGCGGCCAGGGCGAGTGCCAGCTCGTACCCGGCCGGGGAGGCCGACAGCAGGGCCACCGCCTCCGTCAGCAGGGCCGGCCGGTCCTGCGGCACCGCCACCAGCGCGGCGATCCGCAGGGCCTGCCCCACGGCGGACGGCGCCCCGAAGGCGCGGGCGCGGCGCACGGCGTCGTCGGCCAGGGCGCGGGCCCCGGCGGGGTCCTCCCCGTGCACCGCCTGCGCGAGGAGCAGCTCCCAGGGGCACCAGGAGGGGTTCTTGATGCCGCGCGGGCTCAGCCGGCGGCCGACGGCCTCCAGTTCGGCGGCGGCCTCCTTCGGCCGGCCCTTGGCGAGGAGGAGTTCGGCGTACACGGTCTGGCAGTCGGGGAAGACCACGGCGGCCGGGAAGGGCCGGTCATAGGCGTGGTCCTGCGCCAGCTCCCAGGCCTCGTCGGTGCGGCCGCGGGCGAGCAGGGTGGTGAGGAGGATGGCGACGGCGTACCAGTGCACGGGGGTGCGGCGGCCGACGCGTTCGGCGAGGCGCAGGCCGGAGCGGGCGAGCTCCTCGGCGCCCGCGAGCCGGCCGCGCCGGTAGCGGATGTAGGCGCGCAGGCTGTACGCGAAGGAGAGGTGGGCGCCGCGCCAGCCCTGCCGTTCGAACTCGGCGGTGCCCGCTTCGAACAGCTCCTCGGCGCGGTCCGGCCGGTCGGCGTACATGTGGACGAGGGCGGCGAGGACGGGGACCTCGAAGCCGCGGTCCTCGTGCGCCCAGCTGAAGCCGTCGCCGAGGGCCCGGTCGGCGTGGTGCAGGGCCGTCTCGACGGGCTCGCCGCGCAGGCAGGCGTCCCAGGCGCGCAGGCCGATGATGTACCGCTCGGTGAGGTCGCGGCCGGTGAGCCGGTCGGCGAGGCGGGCCAGGCGGCGGGAACGGGCCGGGGAGTCCGTTTCGGCGGCGTCGAAGGCGTCCCACATGAACTGCTCGGACTGCAGGCGCAGTCGGGCGCGGACGTCGGCGGTGGCGGCGATCTCCCTGGCGAGGGTGCGGGAGGCCTCTGCGAGGCGGTCGCTGTGGGCGAGGACCTGGGCGAGGCGGATGACGATGCCCTGGCGCAGGGCCGGGTCGTCGACGGGCTCGGCGAGGGCGGCGCGCAGGTGGTTGACGGTGTGGGCGGGCTCGGTGAGCAGGGAGGCGCAGCCCAGCTCGTACAGGACGGCGGCCCGCTCGTCGAAGGCGGGCGGCTCGGTCAGGGCGCGGGCGAGCTGGCGGCGGGCGGCGTCGGGGGCGCCGGCCCGCAGGTTCTCGGCGGCGGCCTCGCGCAGGATCCGCACGACCCAGGGGTCGTGGTCGGGGTGGGTCTCCAGCAGGTGGCGGGCGGCCGCGCCGGCGCCGAGCCCGGCGTCGACGACGGCCGCTGCGGCCTGGCCGTGCAGGGCGGTGCGCAGGGCGTCGGGGATGGCCCGGTAGAGGGCGGTGGCGATGAGCGGGTGGACGAACTCCAGTCCGGCGTCGGGGTCCTCGGTCGCGGCGGCCAGGATGCGGGCCTCGCGCAGCCGGCCGGTGGCGGCCGCGGCCTCCTCGGCGCCGAGCCCGGCGACGCGGGCGGCGAGCTCGCGGGGGATGGCGGTGCCGAGGACGGCGCAGGCCCAGGCGAAGCGGACGGTGGAGGGGCCCAGGCGCTCCAGGCGGGCGACGAGGCCGCTGCCGCGCTGGGCGGCGGCGAGGTCGCGCAGCTGCGGAGCGCCGGCCGCGGTGGGGGCCAGGCCCTTCTCGCGGATTTTGGCGGTGAGTTCGACGGCCTCGAAGGGGTTGCCGGCGGTGACGGCCCAGACCTCGCGGCAGAAGGCGTCGTCGGCGTGGGCGCCGACCGTGTCGCGGACAAGGCCGGCCACGGCCTCGGCGGTGAGCGGGGCGAGGGCGAGCGGGCGGTGTCCGGCCCGGCCCGGCAGCGTACGGAAGGCGTCGGCGTGGGCGGGCAGTTCGTCGGGCCGGTAGGCGACGGCGAGGAGCAGCGGGAGGTGTTCGGCGCGCGGGGCGAAGGCGGCGAGCCAGGAGAGGGACTCGGGGTCGGCCCAGTGGGCGTCGTCGAGGACGAGGACGACGGGGGCCCGCTGGACGGCGAGGTGGGTCAGGACCCAGTCGAGGCCGTCGCACAGGCCCTGGGGGTCGGGCGGGGCGCCCTGTTCGGCGGCGCACAGGCCGAGGGCGGGGCCGACGATGGCGTACCAGCTGCCGAGGGTGTCCTTCAGTTCGGCCTCGGTGAGGCCGGCGAGCTGGGGCTGGATCAGCTGGCGGGCGACGTGGAAGGGCTGGAGCCGCTCCTGTTCGCCGCCGCGGGCGGACAGGAGGGTGTACGAGCGGGCGAGGGCGCGGCGGCGGACCTCTGCGAGGAGGGTGGTCTTGCCGAGTCCGGCGGGGCCGGAGAAAGCGAGCAGGCCACCGCCCGTGCCGGGGCGGCCGCCGGGGCCGGGTCCGGAGAGCCGGTCCAGGGCCTCGTCGGCGGTGGCGAGTTCCGTCTCGCGTTCGAACATGGTGCGCCGTCCGCTGGTCCGGCGGTCCGTCATGGTGGGTACCCCTCAGGCCGGTTCGGGGGATTCAGCGTACGCCCGCGTACGCGCGGGTGGAGGCGTGGTGGCCGGGAAAGATCGGATTCTTTGGTAAGGGCGCGGTCCGTCGCCTGCCCCGACCGCACCACCGCCCTCCCGATCACCGCTACGCCCCGTACCACCCCTTCCACTCCCTCCACCCCTATCATCCCGTCATGACCGTTTCTTCGGGTTCGGCGGGCGGGGAGCCGGGCGAGCGGCACGCCACGTGGCTGGAACTGTTCTTCGACCTGACGGCCGTCGCGGGCGTGGCCCAGCTGGCGCACCTGCTGCACGGGGAGCCGGGGGCCGGCGCGCTCGCCCTGTACGCGGTGATGTTCCTGGCCTTCTGGACGGGCTGGATGCTGCTGACGGTGTACGCGAACGTCACCGGCGAGGCGGCCCGGACGAACACGGTGCTGGCGGGGATGTTCGGGATGGCCGTGATGGCGGCCGCGGTGCACGGCGTGCGCGAGGACACCGCGTGGGCGTTCGCCCTGGCCTACATCCTGGTGCGGTCGCTCGCGGGGAAGGCCTGGGGGCGGCAGGGGGAGTACGCGGCGGACCTGCCGGTCACGCAGGTCGGGCTGGGGCTGACGCCGTGGGTCGTGTCGATGTGGGCCGAGGGGACGGCCCGGTACGTGTGGTGGGCGGTCGGCCTGGCCGTCGACCTCGGCGTGATGGCGGCCGTCTCGGGCCCCGCGTGGGCGGCGCGGCTGGACCGGCGCTACGAGCGGGCCGCGCGGAGCGGGCGGCACCTGGAGCCGAAGCCGCGGCCGGCGCTGACGGACGCGCCGCATCTCCGGGAGCGGCTGGGCCTGTTCGTGCTGATCGTGCTGGGCGAGGCGGTGGCCCAGGTGGTGACCGCGGCCTCGGTCGCCGTGTGGGACTGGGCGCTGTACGGGGTGGGCATCGGCGCGTTCACGCTGCTGCTGCAGATGTGGTCGCTGTCGCTGCGGCACGGGTCGGGCGGGGTGCCGCTGCTGGAGCCGGGCGCACTGCCGGTGCGGCTGGTGCTGCCGCTGCACTGCTTCACGGCCGGCTCCATCGCGGCACTGGCGGCCGCGCTGGGCGGTGCGGTGGCGTACACGGACGGCGAGGTCCCGGATCCGGTGCGGCTGCTGATGTGCGGGGCCATGGCGGTGTACCTGCTGCTCGCGGGCGTGGCGGTGGCCGCCTCGGGGCACGGCCCGTGGCGGGCGCTGCTGGTCGCCGCGCCGGGGGTGGCGGGTGCCCTGGCCTTGGGCCTGGCGGGCGCCGGCTGGGGCCCGGTGGAACTGGTGTGGACCCTCGTCCTCACGGCCCGCTGGCCCCTTCTCCTGACCCGCCCACCCCAAACCCCGGCCAAACCGACCCCCACCGCCCCCTGACCAAGCCCCCGGGCAACCCACCGCATGATCCCGGCAAATCAGCCTGCCGAGCCCGAGCCGAGAGCGGCAACTCCACCCCGCCGCCGCTCTGGACGGGAGCCCCGCACCCTTTCCAGCCCCGCCGGCGATTGAGGCGCGGGGCCGGGCGGGGCCCGGTGGTCGGCGGAGCCGGGACTCACGTGAGGTCGAACTCGCCCCCCTGCGCACTCAGGACGAACTTGCGCCACTCGTCGGGCGCGAAGATCAGCGACGGACTCTCGGGCCGCTCACTGTTCCGCATCGCGATGAACCCCTCGACGAAGGCGATCTGGACGTCGCCGGCCCCCCGGCTGCTCGACTGCCAGTCGGCCTGGCTGAGATCCAGGTCCGGCTTGCCCCAGCCGGTCGGCGGCTGCGAAGTCATGCTCTCGGCCACGTGCGTGCTCCTCCCGGTACGTCGTCCGGGGGCCAGGGTAACCATCGCGGCGCGTGTCGCACAGGCCACGGTGAGTCACCCACGCCGCCGGGGCCACCGGTCCGCGACGACCGCCCGGCCGAGCCACCGGCCGAGCCCCCGGACCGATCCGCCCGACCGGGGCAACCGCCCCCAACCCCCGGTCCCCGTCAGGAGTTCGGCATGGCGGCCCCCACCAGCCACATCGCGAAGAACTGCGCCCCGCCCCCGTACGCGTGCCCGAGCGCCCGCCGCGCCCCGGGGACCTGGTGCTCCCCGGCCCCGCCGCGCACCTGGAGGGCCGCCTCCGCGAACCGGATCATGCCGGACGCACCGATCGGGTTGGTGGACAGCACCCCGCCGGAGGGGTTCACGGGCAGGTCCCCGTCGAGTTCGGTCGCGCCCGCCTCGGTGAGCTTCCAGCCCTCCCCCTCCTGCGCGAAGCCGAGGTTCTCCAGCCACATCGGCTCGTACCAGGAGAACGGCACGTACATCTCCACGGCGTCGATCTCGCGCCGCGGGTCGGTGATCCCGGCCTGCCGGTAGACGTCGGCCGCGCAGTCCTTGCCCGCCTGCGGCGAGACGAAGTCCTTGCCCGCGAAGAGCGTCGGCTCACTGCGCATCGCACCGCCGTGCACCCACGCCGCCGGCTTCGGCGCCCGCGCCGCGCCCGCCCGGTCGGTGAGGACCATCGCGCAGGCCCCGTCCGAGGACGGGCAGGTCTCGGAGTACCGGATCGGGTCCCACAGCATCGGCGAGGCCTGGACCCCCTCCAGGGTGATGCCGTGCTCGTGCAGGTGGGCGTAGGGGTTCTTCAGCGCGTTGCGGCGGTCCTTGTAGGCGACGAGCGAGCCGACCGTGTCGGGGGCGCCGGTGCGCCGGATGTAGGCGCGCACGTGCGGGGCGAAGAACCCCCCGGCTCCCGCCAGCAGCGGCTGCTGGAAGGGGACGGGCAGCGACAGCCCCCACATGGCGTTGGACTCCGACTGCTTCTCGAAGGCCAGCGTCAGCACGGTCCGGTGGATCCGGGCGGCGACCAGGTTGGCGGCGACCAGCGCCGTGGATCCGCCGACCGAGCCCGCGGTGTGCACGCGCAGCATCGGCTTGCCGTTCGCTCCGAGGGCGTCGGCCAGGTACAGCTCCGGCATCATCACGCCCTCGAAGAAGTCGGGGGCCTTGCCGATCACGACGGCGTCGACGTCCGCCCAGTCCAACTCGGCGTCGGCGAGGGCGCGGGAGGCCGCCTCGCGGACGAGTCCGGCGAGGGAGACGTCGTGGCGGGCGGCGACGTGCTTGGTCTGGCCGATCCCGACGACGGCCACGGGCTCCTTGCCCATGCGGCTCATGTGCGGTCCCCTTCCAGGACGGCGACCAGGTTCTGCTGGAGGCAGGGGCCGGAGGTGGCGTGGGCGAGGGCCCGGTCGGACCCGCCGCGGTGGATCCGGGCGGCGGCCTCGCCGATCCGGATCAGGCCGGCGGCCATCATCGGGTTGGCGGCCAGGGCCCCGCCCGAGGGGTTGACGGCCACGCCGTCGCCGAGCCGCAGGGCCCTGCGCAGGACGATCTCCTGGGAGGAGAACGGCGCGTGGAGCTCGGCGGTGTCGACCGGTGCGCCGTCGAAGAGCCCCGCGTGCTGGGCCGCGAGCCGGGTGGACGGGGAGTCGGTGAGGTCGCGCAGTCCCAGGCCGTGCGCCTCGATCCGGTGGTCGATGCCGGTGATCCAGGCCGGGCGGGCGCAGAGCCGCCGGGCGGTGTCGTCCGCGGCGAGGACCACGGCGGCGGCGCCGTCGCCGATGGGCGGGCAGTCGCCGGTGCGCAGCGGCCTGACCTGGTAGTCGCCCTGCGGGACGGCGCCGCGGAGCTGGGCGTGGGGGTTGGTCTCGGCTGCGGCGCGGCTGCGGGCGCCGACGGCGGCGAGGGCGGGCTCGTCGGCCCGGCCCGCGTCGATGAGGGCCTGGGCCTGGAGGGCGGCCAGGGCGACGGAGTCGGGCCACAGCGGTGCCGTGTAGTACGGGTCGAGCTGCCGGGTCAGCACGTCGCGTACGGAGCCGGGCGAGGACTTGCCGTACGCGTAGACGAGGGCGGTGTCGGCCTCCCCGGTCTGGATCTTGACCCAGGCCTCGTGAAGGGCCCAGGCGCCGTCCATCTCGACGTGTGATTCGGAGATCGGCGGCCAGGCGCCGACCCCGTCGAGGGTCATGGTGAAGGAGAAGGGCCGGCCGGCGAGGTAGTCGCTGGAGCCGGAGCAGGTGAAGCCGATCTCGCCGGCCTTCAGCCCGGTGCGGTCCAGCACCTCGTGCAGCACCGGCATCAGCATCTCGACCTCGCTGAGCTCGTCGGTGCGGCGCAGGTGGTCGCTCTGGGCGAAGGCGACGACGGCGACGTCGCGGGCGTACCGGGAGCGCGGTGCGTGCGGGGTCATCAGATGAGCTCCTTGTACGCGTCGTAGTCCGCGTCCGGCTCGCCGGTGGGGCGGTAGTGGTCGGGGTGGCGGCTTCCCTCGGTCCACACCGGTTCGACGCGCAGGCCCATGCGGACCTGGTCGTAGGGGATGCCGGCGATCCGGCCGTGCAGGGCGAGGTCGGCGCCGTCGAGGGCGATGTGGGCGTAGACGTAGGGCACTTCGATGTCCAGGGTCTTGGCCTTGATGTTCACGATGCAGAAGGTGGTGACCGTGCCGGCGGGCCCGACCTCCACCCGGTCGGTGGTGGCGACCCCGCAGGTGGGGCAGGCGCCGCGCGGCGGCACGTACACCTTGCGGCAGGAGGGGCAGCGTTCGCCGACGGTGCGGTGTTCGGCGAGGGCGTTGATGTACGCGGTCTGGGCGCGGCCGGGGCTGTAGGTGTAGTCCAGGCGGGCCTCGGCGACGATGCCGGTGACGCGGTCGGCGAAGGCGCCGTCGTGCGGGGCGGGTGCGGCGCCGTCGGCCGGGGCGTCCTCGCCGTCGTGGGGTTCGAAGCAGGCGATGTCGGTGATCGCGCCGGTGCGCTGCCCGGCCCAGCGGATCCGTACGCGCATGCCGGTGCGGACGGCGTCTGGGCCGGGGGCGTCGAGGGCGTGCAGGATCGCGGTGTCGGCGCCGTCGAGGCGTACCAGGACCCAGGCGAAGGGGGTGGCCAGGGGCTGGCGGGGGCGCGGGCGGTCGTTCCAGGCCCAGGTGGTCACGGTTCCGGTGGCGGCGACCTCGACGAGGTCGCGGATCTCCGCGGCGGTGACGGGGTCGTACTCGACGGGCGGAACCATCACCCGGCCGTCGGAGGCCTTCACGCCCAGGACCACGCGTTCGCGGAGCCCGGTGAGGAAGGCGCTCTGGACCGGTCCGAGGGACCGGGTGAAGGGGAACTCGACGACGAGGGGCGCGCGCAGCACCTCGGGCGGGGACGCGGCTGCTGTCATGGTCGACTCTCCGAAGCTCGGGTCGGGTGGGGGGAGCGTGGCCGGGGCCGGACCGGGGGCGGGCAGGGCCGAGGGGCGGGGCGGGCCCGAGGGGCGGGCGGCGGCTACTCCCGCCGGTACAGCGGGGGCCGCTTCTCGGCGAAGGCGCGCGCGCCCTCCTTCGCGTCCGCCGTGTCGAAGACGGGCCAGCCCCGCACCAGTTCGGCGGCGAGCCCCTCCCGCTCGGTCATCTCGGCGGTGTCGTAGACGGAGGCCTTGACGGCCTCGACGGCGAGCGGGCCGCAGGCGTTGACCTGCTCGGCGATCTCCAGGGCCTTCGCCAGGGCGGTTCCGGCGGGGACCACGTGGCCGACGAGTCCGATGCGGGCGGCCTCCTCGGCGGAGTACGGCCTGCCGGTCAGCAGCATCTCCAGGGCGTGCGTGCGCGGGATCTGCCGCGGCAGCCGCACCGTCGAGCCGCCGATCGGGAACAGGCCCCGCCGGACCTCGAACAGCCCGAAGGTGGCGCCCTCGGCGGCGACGCGGATGTCGGTGCCCTGGAGGATCTCGGTGCCGCCGGCCACGCAGTACCCCTCGACGGCCGCGATGACGGGCTTGCGCGGGCGGTGGTGGCGCAGCATCGCCTTCCAGTGCAGGTCGGGGTCGGCCTTGAGGCGGTCCCGGTAGGACTCCCCCGCGATCCCCTTGCCGGCCAGGGCCTTGAGGTCCATGCCGGCGCAGAAGTCCCCGCCGGCGCCGGTGAGGACCACCGAGCGGACGGTGTCGTCGGCGTCGGCCTCCATCCAGCCGTCGTACAGGCCCACCAGCAGCGGCAGCGAGAGCGCGTTCTTCGCCTCGGGCCTGTTCATGGTGAGCACCATCGTGGCCCCGTGGCGCTCCACGGTCAGGTGTTCCGTACCGCCCATTGCCGTCCTCCCGTGTCGAGACCTAGAACAGGTTGCAGGAGGGTGGGGTGCAGGACAAGAGTTTTCTGACGCCCAGTCAGATTTCTTCGTCGGGTCCCTTCCCAGCGTGGGTGGGCGGCGCTCTAATGGGCCGCCGGACGGCCCGGCGGGCCGCCCGCCACGGGAGCTTTCGGGGGTGAGGAGGAACGGTGGAGTACAACCTTGCCGACCTGTTCGAGTCGGTCGTGGACGTGGTCCCGGACCGCGAGGCCCTGGTGTACGTGGACCACCCCGGGACCGGCGCCGAGCGCCGCCTGACCTACGCGCAGCTGGACGCGGCGGCCAACCGCATCGCCCACCACCTGCTGGGCAGCGGGCTGAAGGCCGGCGAGCACGTGGGCCTGCACCTCTACAACGGGGTCGAGTACCTCCAGACCGTGCTGGCCTGCCTCAAGGCCCGCATGGTGCCGGTGAACGTCAACTACCGGTACGTGGAGGAGGAGCTGGTCTACCTCTACAACGACGCCGACCTCGCCGCCCTGGTCTTCGAGGGCGAGTTCACCGCGCGGGTGGCAGCCGCCCTGCCGCAGACGCCGGGGCTGCGCCACCTCGTACGGGTGGGAGCGGCCCCCGAGGGCGCGCCGGAGCCGGCGGTCGCGCCGGTGGCGTACGCGGACGCCGAGGCGGCCGGCTCGCCCGCGCGGGGCTTCGCGCCCCGCTCCCCCGACGACCTGTTCATCATCTACACCGGCGGCACCACCGGCATGCCCAAGGGCGTCATGTGGCGGGCCGAGGACCTGTTCTTCGCGGGGCTCTTCGGCGGCGAGCCCTCGGGCGAGCCGGTCAAGCGGCCCGAGGAGCTGGCCGAGCGGGTGGCGGCGCGCGGCGCCGGACTCACCTTCTTCCCCGCGCCGCCGCTCATGCACGGCACGTCGACGCTGACCTCGTTCATCGCCTTCAACTACGGGCAGCGGGTGGTCATCCACCGCAAGTACGTGCCGGAGGAGGTGCTGCGGACGATCGAGAAGGAGAAGGTGTCGAGCGTGTCCCTGGTGGGCGACGCGATGCTGCGGCCGCTCATCGACGCCCTGAAGGGCCCCCTGGCGGGCACGGACCTGTCCTCCCTCTTCAGCGTCTCCTCCTCCGGGGCGATCATGTCGGATTCGGTGAAGGACGAGTTCCGCCAACTCGCGCCGAACGTGCTGCTGCTGAACAACTTCGGGTCCTCGGAGTCCGGGTCCAACGGCCGGGCGGCCGACGACGCCGGCCCGGAGAAGGGCTTCCGGCTCGTCGTCAACGACCGTACGCAGGTGGTGGACCCGGTGACGCACGAGCCGGTCCCGGTCGGGGTGCCGGGGCGGCTGGCGCAGCGGGGGCACGTACCGCTGGGCTACTACAACGACCCGGTGAAGACCGCGGAGACCTTCTTCCGCAAGGGCGGGGAGCGGTGGGTGCTGCTCGGGGACATGGCCACGGTGGACGCCGAGGGCATCGTCACCGTGCTGGGGCGCGGCTCGCAGTGCATCAACACGGGCGGGGAGAAGGTGTACCCGGAGGAGGTCGAGCAGGCCCTGAAGTCCCATCCGGACGTGTACGACGCCCTGGTGGCGGGCGTGCCGGACGCGACGTGGGGCAACCACGTGGCGGCGGTGGTGCAGGTCCGGGCGGGCGCGCCGGAGCCGACGCTGGAGGAGATCCAGACCCACTGCCGCACCCGGCTGGCAGGCTACAAGATCCCGCGCCAGCTGGTCATCGCCCCCGCCATCCAGCGCTCTCCGAGCGGCAAGGCGGACTACCGCTGGGCCAAGTCGGTGGCCACCGCCGCCGACCCCTGCGCCACCGCCGACCCGAACTGAAACCTCCCCCCCACGGCCCGGCGGGACCGAGGGCGGCTGGTGGCGGGCTCCGCCGGGCGCCACGCCCGGCGGATCGCCGCGCAGGACCGGCTCAGTCCGCCCCCCACACGTCCCGCCCGCCGCCCCGCCACTCGACCAAGGGGTCTCCGGAGCTGAGCAGGCGGTCCGGATCCTCCACGCCGATCCGCCGGAGGAACGCAGCGAGGTCGGGCAGCCCGTAGGCGGTGCCCAGGATCGTGTCCTCCCCGTGGACGTGAGCGGCCACCCGCCGGCCGCCGGTCCGGGCCACGGGGTGCACGGTGATGCGGGCGCGGTCCATGCGCCTAGGGTCCGCCCGGACGGCTCCGGACGCATCCGGACGGGCGCGGCCCCTCGGCGGCCGGAGCCTGCTCGGCGGGCATCCCATGATGCGATCACTCGTTCGAGTCATTGATTTGGCCGCCCGGGTCCGGCAATCTACCGAATGATCGGTCGGTTGGCGGTTCTCTCACGGCGAGGTGGCGGCGATGGCGGCGTACGCAGAGGTGCAGGACGAGGGCGAGCGGCTGGGCCCGGACGAGCTGGCCGCGCTCCAGCTGGCCCGGCTGCAGGCCACGCTGCGCCGGGTGTACGAGCGCGTGCCGTTCCACCGGCAGGCCTTCGACAAGGCGGGGGTGCATCCCGACGACTGCCGCTCCCTCGCCGATCTCGCCCGGTTCCCCTTCACCACCAAGGCAGACCTGCGCGACCAGTACCCCTTCGGGATGTTCGCCGTCCCCCGCCCGGAGGTCCGCCGCATCCACGCCTCGAGCGGCACCACCGGCCGCCCCACCGTGGTGGGCTACACCGACGGGGACCTGTCGCTCTGGGCGGACGTGGTCGCGCGGTCGATCCGCGCCGCGGGCGGCCGCCCGGGCCAGATCGTGCACATCGCGTACGGGTACGGCCTGTTCACCGGCGGCCTCGGCGCGCACTACGGCGCGGAGCGGCTCGGCTGCACGGTCGTACCCGCGTCCGGCGGGATGACGGACCGCCAGGTCCGGCTGATCCAGGACTTCCGCCCCGAGGTCATCATGGTGACCCCCTCGTACATGCTGACGCTGATCGACGAGATGGAGCGCCAGGGCATCGACCCCCGCCGCACCTCCCTGCGGACCGGGATATTCGGTGCGGAGCCCTGGACCGAGGAGATGCGCCGGGAGATCGAGGACCGCCTGGGCATCGACGCGGTCGACATCTACGGCCTGTCCGAGGTGATGGGACCGGGCGTCGCACAGGAGTTCGCCGCCACGAAGGACGGGCTGCACATCTGGGAGGACCACTTCTACCCGGAGGTGGTCGATCCGCTGACCGGTGAGGTGCTGCCGGACGGCGAGCCCGGGGAGCTGGTGTTCACCTCGCTCACCAAGGAGGCGATGCCCGTCATCCGCTACCGCACCCGGGACCTGACGCGCCTGCTGCCCGGGACCGCCCGGCCGGCCTTCCGGCGCATGGAGAAGGTGACCGGCCGCAGCGACGACATGATCATCCTGCGCGGGGTGAACCTGTACCCGACCCAGATCGAGGAGGTCCTGCTGCGCACGCCCGGCCTGGCCCCCCACTTCCAGCTGCGCCTGACCCGCGAGGGCCGCCTGGATGCCCTGACCGTCCGGGTGGAGGCCCGGCGCGAGGCCACGGCCGAGCAGCGCGAGGCGGCGGCCGGCGCCGTGGTCCGGGCGGTGAAGGAAGGCGTCGGGGTCTCCGTCGCGGTGGAGGTGGTCGAACCGGAGACACTGGAGCGCTCCGTGGGCAAGATCAAACGCCTGGTCGACCTGCGCGGCGCCCGGTGACCGCCGGCGCGGTGCAGACACGCGTACGGGCAGGAGGAACCACCCGTTCGGGCTGATTCCGGCACCGCCTCCGAGACCCCCGGGGCCCGTCCGGGTAGTCCATGGGGCGTGACCTCGAAGCTCCGTCAGCTCCATGCCCGGCTTCTGGCCTCTCCGGTCGGACTCACCTGGAGCCGGGGGCGCGAGATGGAGCTGATGCACCGGGCCATGGGCTTCGCCGCGCTCGGCTTCCTGACGCTGGTGCCGCTGCTGGTCGTGGTGGCGGCGGCCGCGCCGGGCAGCGGCTCGGGCTTCGGCCGGTGGCTCGGGCAGGCACTCGGGGTCACGGCCGCCTCCCGGGCCCGCGTCGAGATGCTGTTCGGGGCGGCCGATCTGGCGCTGGAGCGGACCACCGCCTTCGGCCTCGCGGCCCTGGCCGTCTTCGGGCTGACCTTCGGCGCGGCCGTGCAGACCGGGTACGAGAAGGTGTGGGACCTGCCGACCGCGCGCTGGCACACCATGTGGCGGCACGTCGTCTGGCTCGCCCTGCTCGTCTGCTACCTCGCGCTGCTGGTCGGGATCCGCGCCCCCTCCGACGACGCGGTCGGCGCGGTGCTGGGCGCCACCGGGGACGTCGTCGGCACCTGCCTGTTCTTCTGGGGCTCGCAGCGCCTGCTGCTCGGCGGCCGGGTCCGCTGGCGGGCCCTGCTGCCCGGCGCGGCGGCCACCAGCCTGGGCCTGGTCGGCCTGCGGGTCTTCTCGCAGCTGGTGTTCTCGCCGCTGATCGCGTCGAACGCCGTCACGTACGGCCCCTTCGGCACCCTCCTCGTCGTCCAGTCCTGGCTGGTCGGCGTCGGCTTCGTCGTCTACGGCGGGGCCCTCGTCGGCCGCCTGGTCCACGAGCACCTGACGCTGCGCCGCCTGCGCCACTCCGGCCACTTCGAGCGCTGAAGGCCCCCTCCGGCGCGCTCACGGCAGCCGCGGCAGCCACGGCAGCCACCTGAGCCGGGTCAGCGCGTGGCCGCGTCAGCCGTTCGCCCCGCCGAAGCGGTCGCGCAGTTCACGCTTGAGGATCTTGCCGCTGGCGTTGCGCGGCAGGGCCTCCACGAACAGCACCCGCTTCGGGGCCTTGAAGTGCGCGAGCCTCTCCCGCGCGTACGCCAGGAGCTCCGCCTCGCCCACCTCCCCGCGCGGCACCACCACCGCCGTCACGGCCTCGATCCAGCGCGCGTCGGGCAGCCCCACCACCGCCGCCTCGGACACCCCCGGATGGGTGTACAGCACGTCCTCGACCTGCCGGGAGGCGACCAGCACCCCGCCGGAGTTGATGACGTCCTTCACCCGGTCCACGACCGTGAAGTAGCCCTGCGCATCGCGCACCACGAGGTCCCCCGAGCGGAACCAGCCGTCCCGGAAGGCCTTGCGCGTGGCCTCCGGATCGTTCCAGTACCCCAGGCACAGCTGCGGCGAGCGGTACACCACCTCGCCCGCCGTCCCGTCGGGCACCTCCGCGCCCTCCTCGTCCACGACCCGCGCCTGCACGTGCCGGACGGTCCGCCCGCACGACTCCATCCGCCCCTCGTGCTCCGCCGGCCCCAGCACGGTGGCCAGCGGCCCGATCTCCGACTGGCCGAAGCAGTTGTAGAACCCCAGCCCGGGCAGCCGCTCCTGCAGCCGCTGCAGGACCGGTACCGGCATGACGGAGGCCCCGTAGTACGCCTTGCGCAGCGCGCCGAGGTCGCGCCGGCCGAAGTCCGGATGGTTGGCGATGGCGATCCACACCGTCGGCGGGGCGAAGAAGCTGTCGGCCCGCCCCGCCTCCACCAGCGCGAACAGCTCCTCGGCGACCGGCGCGTCGAGGACCGTGTTCTGCGCGCCCACCGCCAGGTAGGGCAGAAGGAACACGTGCATCTGCGCCGAGTGGTACAGCGGCAGCGCGTGCACCGGAAGGTCCGCTCCGTCCAGGTCGAGGGCCTCGATCGCGCTCTCGTACGCGTGGACCAGCGCCGCGTGCGTCATCATCGCGCCCTTCGGCAGGGCGGTGGTGCCGGAGGTGTACAGGAGCTGCACGACGGCCCCCGGGTCCGGGCGGCCCGGCTCGAAGGGCAGCGGTGCGGCGAGCTCGCCGAGGAAGGAGCCCCGCGCGTCGCGCAGCGGCCGGACGGGGTACCCGGCCGGGATCCGGCCCGCGAGGTCCGGGTCGGCCAGGACCAGCGAGCCCGCGCAGTCGTCCAGGATGTACGCGAGGTCCTCGCCGGTGAGGTTCTGGTTGACCGGGACGTGCGTGAGGCCGGCCCGGGCGCAGGCGAGGAAGGCGAGCAGGTAGGCGTCGGAGTTGTGGGCGAACGCCGCGACCCGGTCGCCGGCGGACAGCCCGTAGCGCTCCCGCAGGACGGCGGCCCCGGTGGAGACCGCCTCGTCGAGGGCGGCGTAGCTCCAGGTCCGCTCGCGGTAGCGGACGGCCGGCCGGTCCGGGTGGCGCAGCGCGCTGTCGCGCACCAGACCGTCGACCGTGTTCCGCCGTACCGCCGTACGCCCTCGTGTCATGGCGCGATCCTCGGCCCCCGCGCACCGGAGGTCAACAACCGGGGACCGGCTCACGGGCTCACCGCGAGGAAGAGGTACGCGGCCAGCAGCACGAGGTGCACGCCGCCCTGGAGCAGGGTGGCCCGGCCCGGGACGACGGTCAGGGCGCCGACCACGACGGTCAGGGCGAGCAGCACCGTGTGGACCGGGCCGAGCCCGAGCAGCAGCGGTCCCGCGAGCCATACGGAGGCCAGCGCGATGACCGGGATGGTCAGGCCGATGCTCGCGAGGGAGGAGCCGTAGGCCAGGTTCAGGCTGGTCTGGACCCGGTCGCGGCGGGCGGCGCGGACGGCCGCGAGCGTCTCGGGCAGCAGCACGAGCAGCGCGATGACGACGCCGACCACGGCCTGGGGCAGGCCGGCCTCCGCCACGCCCGACTCGATGGCGGGCGAGACGGCCTTGGCGTTGCCGACGACGGCGACGAGCGCGACGAGCAGCAGGCCGAGGCTGACCAGGGCGGCCCGGGCGGTGGGCGGAACGGCGTGCTCCCCGTCGCCGGAAGCACCGCCGGGGCCGGCACCACGGCCGGCACCGGGCGCCCCGTCACCGGCCGGCGCGGTGGCCACGGGGAGGAAGTAGTCCCGGTGGCGGACCGTCTGGACGGCGACGAACAGCCCGTACAGGGCGAGCGAGGCGACGGCGGCGAAGGTGAGCTGGGGCGCGGAGAATTCGGGGCCGGGCTTGCTGGTGGTGAACGTCGGCAGGACCAGGCTGAGCGTGGCCAGGGTCGCGACCGTGGCGAGCGCGGCGCCGGAGCCTTCGGCGTTGAAGACGGCGACCCGGTGGCGCAGAGCGCCCACCAGCAGGGACAGCCCGACGATGCCGTTGCACGTGATCATGACCGCGGCGAAGACGGTGTCCCGGGCGAGGGAGGCGGTCTTGTCGCCCCCGTCGGCCATCAGGGTGACGATGAGGGCCACTTCGATGACGGTGACGGCGACGGCCAGGACGAGCGAGCCGAACGGCTCGCCCACGCGGTGGGCGACCACCTCCGCATGGTGGACCGCCGCGAGCACCGCGCCCGCCAGGCACAGCGCGACGACGGCCACCGCGAATCCCGGCAGCTCCCGTCCCCAGCTGAACACCAGCGCGAGGAGCGAGAGGAGCGGGACCAGGACGGTCCAGTCGGTGAGGGGGAACCTGCGGGCTGCCGTGCGCATGCCCCAACCTCCGATGAACGGGGCGCTCGGGGCGCTCGGGGCGAACGGGGAGGCGAACGGTGCGAAGGACCGGGTCGACCGCAGGCCCCCGGTACGGAAGGGGCCTGCGGCCGGTGAACCGTGTGCGGACTACCAGAAGATGACGACGTACCCGTCGCCGCCGGGCTCTCCGGGCTCTCCGGGCTGCCCGGGCAGGCCGCCCGCGCCACCGTTGCCGCCGAGGCTGGCGCCGTTCGGCAGGCCGACGATGCCGTCCACCGCGCCACCGCCGGTTTGGCCGATCCCGCTCTCTCCGGTCCGCGTCACCCCGCCGGTGCGGCAGGTGCCGGTGCCGCCGGCGCCGGGGTCGCCCGGGGCGCCGTCGGCGCCGGTGGCCGTGCCGCCCTGGCCTCCGCCACCGCCTCCGCCGCCGGTCGCCGTGACGACGACGTCACCCTGGGGCGTGGCCAGGGTGGTCGACGTACCCGGGTCGCCCGGCTGGCCGTTGCCGCCCGCGCCGGTGGGGTTGCCCGTGCCGGGACCACCGCCGTCGCCGCGGTCCCCGAGGACCACCGCGTAGGTCTTCGACGGCTTCACCGGGACGGTGCACCAGGCGAAGCCGCCGCCACCACCACCGCCGCCGGCACCACCGCTGCTGGAGGCGCCGCCACCGCCACCGCCGCCACCGCCGCCGCCCGCGCCCCAGGCCTGGACGAAGACCGAGGTGACGCCGGGCGGCGGCACGAAGGTCCCGTCCCCGGTGAACTCCTGCACGCCGTGCAGCGGGGTCTTCGTCGTGGTCGGCTTCGGCTTGGGCTTCGTCTGGCCGTCGCCCTCGTAGCGGCCCTCGTCGGGGCGGGGCTCGGCGGAGCTGGGGGCGTCGTGGCGCGCGTCCTCGTTGCCCGGCGGGGGCTCCATCAGGTTGACGCCGGTGCGGATCGCACGGTTCGCGCGGTCCCCGTCGGCCTGTGCCGTCGGGGACATGACGAGCAGCTGGCCGGCGACGGCCGCCGCGGTCAGGGCCGCGACGCCGAAGGCGCGGCGCCGGCTGCGGCGGGTGGTGGTACTCGCGTTCATGGCTTCCTTACCTCCCCCGCCCGTGCCGGGCCGGAGGAGTGCGGTGAGGTGGGGGGTGGAATCGGACCGCGTCGGTCCGCCGTCCATCTCACCGAGGCCCGCGCGCACCCGGGCACAGGCACGGCCGGGGAGTAGCCCGGCCGGACCGCAAGGTTGCGCCGGCCAGCGTAGGGCCGCGGGAACGGGCGGCGCCCGGCCGGTCGGACGAGGTCAGGCGGGCCCCGCGAGCCGCCTCGCAGCCCGGCCTCGCACCGCCTCGCAGCCCGGCCTCGTAAGGCCTCGCAGCCCGCCTTCGTACGGCCTCGCCGCCCGGTCGCGTACGGTCAGACCGCCCGGTCGCGGCCCTCCCAGTACGGGTCGCGCAGCCGGCGCTTGTAGAGCTTGCCGTTGGGGTCGCGGGGCATGGCCGCGATGAAGTCGACCGTCCTGGGGCGCTTGTAGCCGGCCAGCCGGTGCTCGCAGTGGGCCAGGATCGCGGCGGCCAGCTCCTCCCCCGGCTCGTACCCGTCGGCCGGCTCGACGACCGCCTTGACCTCCTCGCCCCAGTCCGGGTGCGGGATGCCGAAGACGGCCGCGTCGGCGACCGCCGGGTGCATCAGCAGGGCGGACTCGATCTCGGCGGGGTAGATGTTCACCCCGCCGGAGATGATCATGTCTATCTTGCGGTCGCGGAGGAAGAGGTAGCCGTCCTCGTCGAGCAGCCCGAGGTCCCCGACGGTGAAGAAGTCGCCGATGCGGTTCCTGCGCGTCTTGCCCTCGTCCTTGTGGTAGCTGAAGCCGCCGGTGCTCATCTTCATGTAGACGGTGCCCAGTTCACCCGGCGGCAGTCGGTTGCCGTCGTCGTCGAAGACGGCGAGTTCGCTGATCGGCCAGGCCTTGCCCACCGTTCCCGGCTTCTTCAGCCAGTCCTCGGCGGTGGCGAACGCGCCGCCGCCCTCGCTGGCCGCGTAGTACTCCTCCACGCAGTGGCCCCACCACTCGATCATCGCCCGCTTGACGTGGTCGGGGCAGGGCGCGGCCCCGTGGATGGCATGCCGCAGGGAGCTGACGTCGTACGCCGACCTCACCTCCTGCGGGAGGGCCAGCAGGCGGTGGAACTGGGTGGGGACCATGTGGGTGTGCGTGCAGCGGCGGGTGTCGATCAGGCGGAGCATCTCCTCCGGCGTCCACTTGTCCATCAGGACCAGCGGATGGCCGATGTGCAGGGAGGCCCCGGCGAACTGGAGCACGGCCGTGTGGTAGAGCGGCGAGCAGACCAGGTGGACGTTGCCGTCGAAGGGGCGGATGCCGAAGATGCCGAGGAAGCCGCCGAGGTACGTCTCCTCGGGGAGCTTGCCGGGCAGGGGGCGGCGGATGCCGCGCGGGCGGCCGGTGGTGCCGGAGGTGTAGTTCATGACCCATCCGAGGGTGCGGTCCTCGGGGGGCGCGTCGGGCCGGCCGTCGAGGAGCTCGGCGTACGGGCGGAAGCCGGGGACGGCTCCGACGGCGTAGCGGTGGCTCGCGGGCAGGCCCGACTCCTCGGCCGCGGCGGTGGCTGCGTCGGCGAAGCGCTCGTGGGCGATGAGGACCTTGGCGCCGGAGTCGGAGACGATCCAGGCGATCTCGGGGCCGACGAGGTGGTGGTTGACCGGGACGAGGTAGAAGCCGGCCTGGGAGGCGGCCAGGTAGGCGGTGAGGAACTCGACGCCGTTGGGCAGGACGACGGCGAAGACGTCGCCGCGTTCGAGCCCGGCGGCGCGCAGGCCGTGGACCAGGCGGTTGGCGTCGGCGTGCAGCCGTCCGGCGGTCCACTCCTCGCCCTGCGGGGTGACGAGGACGGTGCGCCCGGGGTCGGCGGCGGCCTGGGCCCAGAAGCCGTTCGGGAGCTCGGCCGCCGCGGTGGCGGCGTCGGTGTCGGTGTGGGTGTCGGTCATGCGGCTCACGCCTCTCACGCTCGGCCGGCGATACGGGTGATGCGGTCGACGGCCCGCTCGAAGCCGCGGGTGAGGTCGTCGAAGACGGCCCGGACGCTGCGCTCGGTGGTCATGCGGCCGACGATCTGGCCGACGGGGGTGCCGAGCAGCGGCTGGACCTCGTACTTCTGGATCCGCGAGACGGCCTCGGCGACCAGCAGGCCCTGTAGCGGCATGGGCAGGGCGCCGGGGCCGTCCGGGTCGTCCCAGGCGTCGGTCCAGGCGGTGCGCAGCTGGCGGGCGGGCTTGCCGGTGAGGGCGCGGGAGCGGACCGTGTCGCCGGACCCGGCGGCCAGGAGTTTCTCGGTGAGGGCTCGGGAGTGCAGGTCGGCCTCGGTGGTGGTCAGCCAGAGGGAGCCGAGCCAGACGCCCTGGGCGCCGAGGGCCAGGCCGGCGGCGATCTGCTCGCCGCTGCCGATGCCGCCGGCGGCGAGGACGGGCAGCGGGGCGACGGCGTCGACGATCTCGGGGACGAGGACCATGGTGGCGATCTCCCCGGTGTGGCCGCCGGCCTCGTAGCCCTGGGCCACGACGATGTCGATGCCCGCCTCGGCGTGGCGGCGGGCGTGCTTGGCGCTGCCGGCGAGGGCGGCGACGCGGACGCCGTGGTCGTGGGCGCGGGCGATGACGTCGGCGGGCGGGGAACCGAGGGCGTTGGCGAGGAGTTTGACGGGGTAGTCGAAGGCGACGTCGAGCTGGCTGCGGGCGACCTGCTCCATCCAGCCGGTGATCCGCCAGCCGGAGGCCTCGCCCTCGGCCAGCTCGGGGACGTGGTGCTTGGCGAGGGTGTCGCGGACGAAGTCCCGGTGGCCGGGCGGGATCATCGCCTCGATGTCGGCTTCGCCGATGCCGTCGACGGCCTTCTTGGCGGGCATGACCACGTCGAGGCCGTAGGGCTTGCCGTCGGTGTGCGCCTGCATCCAGTCGAGGTCGCGGCGGAGGTCGTCGGGGGCGGTGTAGCGGACGGCGCCGAGCACGCCGAACCCGCCGGCCCGGGTGATGGCCGCGGCGACGGCCGGGAACGGGGTGAAGCCGAAGATGGCGTGCTCGACTCCCAGTCTGTTGCTCAGCTCCGTCTGCATGGGCGGCAGGATGCCGCAGGGCGGCGGCCGACGGAAGAGGTTTTCTGATGCTGCGTCAGATTCTTTCGGGCTCGGTCGGTGCGGCCCGGGGGGCCCGGGCGGGCAGATACTTCGAGAGGCCGCTCGGGCAGACAGGAGGCCGCCATGGACCACGGCACGGGGGACCCCGGCACGACCCACGCCCACACACCGCCACCCGCCCGACCCGCGCCCCCGCCGGCCGGATCCGCGCCGGCCGGGGCGGCGCCGGGCGGGCCCGCGCCCGGCGCCGCGGGGGCGGAACCGGTCCGGTCCCGCGGCGGAAGCGGTCTCAGCCGGCGGTGCCTCGGGGGCCGTCTGCTGGCCCTCGGCGGGGTGCTGCTGCTGCACGGGGCGCCGGCGTGGGCGGCGGGGGCCGCGGGGAACCCCGCCGAGCGGCGGGCCCTTCAGGGACTCCGGCTGCGCTACGGCTCCGCACGCCAGGCCGGACTGCTCGAACGGCAGCTGGAGCAGGTGGTGGAGGAGGCCCGACGCTTCCTCGGCCCCTCCCCCCTGCACCCCTACTACGCCGGGGCCGTGGTCCTGGCGGGCCGCGGCCGCACCGTCGCCCTGCACCGGGCGATGGGCGACGCGGTCCGGTACCGGGATTACGACGGGCGGACCGACCGGGCCGTCGAGTTCCCGCCGGCGGAGCGCATCGCGATGGCCGAGGACACCGTCTTCGACCTGGCATCTCTGACGAAGCTGTTCACCTCGCTGCTCGCCGTGCAGCTGATCGAGCGCGGGCAGCTGGAGCTGGAGGCACCGGTGGACCGGTACCTGCCCGAGTTCACCGGCGGCGGCAAGGAGCGGATCACCGTACGGCAGCTGCTGACGCACACCTCGGGCCTGCGCTCCTGGGCGCCGTTCTACCGCGAGTCCACCCGGGCGGGGCAATTGAGGCTGCTGTGGTCCGTGGTTCCGCAGGAACCGCCGGGGACGGTGTACCGCTACTCGGACCTGAACCTGATCACGCTGCACCTGCTCCTGGAACGGATCACCGGTCACCCTTTGGATGTCCTGCTCCAGGACGAGATCACTGCTCCGCTCGGGATGCACCGCACGCGGTACAACCCACCGCTCTCCTGGCGCCGGGTGACCGCCGCCACCGAAGTGCAGCGCCCGCCGTGGTCCGGCCTGGACCGGGGCCTGGTCTGGGGCGAGGTCCACGACGAGAACGCGTACGCCCTCGGCGGCGTCGCCGGCCACGCGGGCATCTTCGGCACCGCCTGGGACCTGGCCGTCCTCGCCCGCACCCTCCTCGACGGCGGCGTCTACGCCGGCAAGCGCATCCTGCGCCCCGCCTCCGTCGAGCTGCTCTTCACCGACTTCAACACCGCCTTCCCCGGCGACGACCACGGCCTGGGCTTCGAGCTCTACCAGCACTGGTACATGGGCGCCATGGCCACCCCGCACTCCGCCGGCCACACCGGGTTCACCGGCACCTCGCTCGTCCTGGACCCCTCCACCGACTCCTTCCTGATCCTGCTGGGCAACTCGGTCCACCCGGTCCGCACCTGGCGGGCCGGCAGTGCCCCCCGGGTCGCGGTCGGCAACCGCTTCGCCCGCGCCGTCCCCGTCCGCACCCGGCACGGCGGCGCCGCCTGGTTCTCCGGCATGGACACCGCCGGCTCCGGCACCCTGGCCCTGCCGCCCCTCACCCCGGCCACGTCCGCCGCCCGGCTGCGGTGCGCGGTGTGGTGGGACACGGTGCCCGGCGAGGGCGCGTTCCACCTGGAGGCCTCGGCCGACGGGACCGCCTGGGAGCCGCTGCCGTTCAGCACGGTCCGCACGACGGGCGGCTCTGCCGAACAGTGGCCCGAGGGCACGGCCGGCGGCTGGTCGGGCCGCATCTGGCACCGCCTCGAAGCCCCCCTCACCGCCTGGGCGGGCCGCCCGGTGCACCTCCGCTTCCGCCACACGGCCACCGGCCGCTACGTCGGCCGCGGCGTGTACGTGGACGTCATCCGCGTGACGGAGCCGGGCCGCATCCTCTTCGCGGAAGACCGCCCCGCAGACGCCGCCACCCTCAACCCCACCGGCTGGACCCGCTCTTGCGACTAGTGCGGTGAGCGCGAAGGTTCACCTGGGCGCACTGCTTGATCCGTGGATGAGTAGTGTCTGTGGAATGGACACCACGATGCATCTGCCGACGGAAGAAGACCTGGAGCTGGTCGAGTTCGCCCAGCGCGTTGTCGAGGCCAACGGGGACGGTGAGGTGCACACCGTCGGTGCAGCCGTGCGCGACGCCCAGGGCCGGATGTTCGGCGGCATCAACCTGTATCACTTCACGGGCGGACCGTGCGCGGAGTTGGTGGCGCTCGGGCATGCGCGTGCTGCGGGAGCACGTGAGCTGACGGCGATCGTCGCCGTCGGTGACACGGGGCGCGGCGTGCTCGCGCCGTGTGGCCGGGACCGGCAGGTCCTGCTGGACTACCACCCGGGCATCCGCGTCCTCGTGCCGGCAGCCGGCGGCATCCGCAGTGTCGCGATCACCGACCTCCTGCCTCATGCCTATGTCTGGGGGGAGCAGTCCGCAGCGTCCGACGGAGCGCCGGGCTCGGCCGCGACGCAGGACCTGCACTTCCACCGCGCCTATCTCGATGCGGTACGTACCGGGCGGAAGACGAGCACGGTGCGGTTCCGCGATCCGGTGGAGACGGGCCCGGTCAACATGGTGTTCGAGTTGGATGACGAGGTGGTGCTGCCCGGTGTGGTCACTCGGATCACTCCCAAGAGCGTGGCCGAGTTGACCGAGGACGACGCCGTCGCCGACGGGTTCCGCGATCTCGCCGAGCTGCACGACAGGCTGCGCTTCCACTACCCCGACATCAAGCCCACCGATGCCGTCACCGTCGTTCACTTCCGTCTGGCGCCTTGACCGTATCCGCCGCCATCGAGCCGACGAGGCGACCGGGTGCGGCCGGCCGGCGGCCGCTGAACGCCGGTCGGGCCGGCCGACTGGGTCCACCCGACGGGTCGGGGCCGGGGGTGGTCAGGCGAGGGGGGCGGGGGTGTGGGTGCCGGTGGCGCCCCGGGTGAGGGCGGCTTCGGCCCGGGCCAGTCTGCGGACCGCCAGGGCCAGTCGGTCCGGAGGGAGCGCGTACGGCAGGCGGACGTTGCGCTCGAACGCGCCGCCGATGCCGAAGCGGGGCCCGGCCGCGATCGTCACCCCGTGGTCGGGGGCGATGGCTGCCAGCCGGGAGGCGACGGGCTCGGGGAACGTCGCCCACAGCGTCATGCCGCCGGACGGCTGTGGTGCCCGGACGTGGGGCAGGTGGGCGGCGAGTGCCTGCCCCAGTGCGTCGCGCTGTTCCCGCAGCCGGCACAGTGCCTCCGGCCGCCGGGTCCGGTCTTCGTTCAACAGGACTGCGGTGGCGAGCTGTTCGACCACGGGGGTGCCGAGGTCGGTGGCGGGGCGGGCCTGTACCACTCGTTCCAGGAGGGAGGGGGCGGCGCGGATCCAGCCGATGCGCAGACCGCCCCAGATGCTCTTGGAGACCGAGCCGATGCTGATGGCGGTGGGCATGTGGACCGCGAAGGGCTCTTGGGCCGCTCCGTCCAGCACCAGATCGGCCATGGTCTCGTCGACGACCGTCGGGCAGGCCAGCCCGAGACGGCGGCGCATGCCCGTCGGCATGCTCATCCCGGTCGGGTTGTGGAAGTCCGGTATCAGGTAGGCGAGGTGCGCCGTGCTCGCTGCGGCGCACAGCTGCGCGCCGTCCCAGCCGGAAGGGGTCACGGCGACGGGCAGGAGCCGGGCGCGCACGTCCAGGAAGGTCTTGATGGCGTGCGGGTAGGTCGGATGGTCGATGACGACCTTGTCGCGCGGCGACAGCATGGTCCGCGCCAACAGGGCCAGGGCGTGCTGGGCGCCGTTGGTGATCATGATGTGGCCGGGCGGGGTGGGCAGTCCTCGGCGCCCGTACCAGCGGGCGACCGCCTCGCGCAGCTCCCCGGTGCCGTAGCGGTCGTAGCCGTGCCGCTCGAAGTGCCGCGGCAGCTGTTCGAGAGCGCTCGCGAACGCGGCGTGGAGGATTTCCACCGGGGCCTGCGGCGCCGCCAGGGACAGGTCGAGGGTCTGCGCGCGTGCGCCGGCCCGCCGTTCGGGCCGTGGACCACCGGGCAGGCGTACGGTCGCCCGGGCGCGCGAGCGGGTCGTGAGGTACCCGTGCTCGACCAGGGTGCGGTACGCGGTGCCGACCGTGGTGCGGCTGGTGCCGAGCGCGGCGGCCAGATCCCGTTCGCCCGGCAGGGCCGCTCCCAGGCAGAGGCGTCCGTCCAGGACGAGCAGCCGGAGCCGGTCGGAGAGGCGCCGGTGCGCCGGACCGGGCCCTTCCTGCCAGCGCCCCACCATGCCGGCCACCGTGTGCGAACTGATCTTCACCGGGCCAGCGTAGCCAATCTGGCCATGGAATCCCGGTCCAGACGGTCCGCAGAGTGGCTCCATGGCACCTCTTGCTCCCCTTGGGCGCTTCCGCGCCCCCACTCGTCCCGACCGGCCCGTGCTCCTGCGCATGAGCGCCCTCGACCAGGTCCGGGCGGGCCGCAGGGTCCGCCGGACCCTCCAGCTCCTGGTCGGTCTGGCGGGGTACGGGGCCGCCGTGATGGTGCTCGTCCGGTCCGGGCTCGGAGCAGCGAGCTGGAACGTGCTCACGGAGGGCGCCGCCGGCGCGCTGGGCATCTCGTTCGGCTGGGCGACGAACCTGATCTCCGTCCTCGTTCTCCTCGCATGGCTCCCGCTGCGGGAGCTGCCCGGGCCGGGCACCGTCCTCAACGTCGCCGTCGTCGGATTCGCCGCGGATGCCACCGCGGCCGTGCTGCCCGACCCGCAGGGGACGCCCGCCCGGGTCGGCTACCTCGTCCTCGGCCTGGTCGCGTTGGCGTTCTTCGATGCGCTCTACCTGGGAGCGCAGTTCGGATCGGGCCCCCGGGACGGCATCATGACGGGACTCGTGCGGATCACCAGCCTCCCCGTCGCCGCCGTGCGGATCGGGATCGACGTCACGGTCGCCGGCGCCGGCTGGCTCCTGGGGGGAACCGTCGGGGCGGGGACCGTGCTCGTCGCCTTGTGCCTCGGGCCCCTCGTCGGGTTCTTCCTGCCGCTGGCAGCGGTTCGCCTGCCCGCCCCTCGGGGCGGGCAGGCGGCCTGACGGGGACGGTGCGCCCCGTGCGCTCAGCGGCCGGGGCCCGGCTCCGCCGGCGGCCGGCCCGGCGGGAAGGGGATCCGGGCCAGGAGCGGCAGGAGTTGCTCCTCCTCGTGGTCGAGGTGGGCGGTGAGTTCCTCGGACATCCGCGCCAACTCCGCCCCGAACCGGTCGGGATCGGCGTCGGCGATGTCGGCGAGCAGCGCGCTCAGCTCCTGCTGGAGGCGTGCGATCGTCCGGTGCTCGGCGGCGAGCCGCCGGAAGGTGTCCTCCAGCTCGGGGTGTGCGGCCCGGAGGGCCGGGAAGACGTGCGCGTCCTCCCCGGTGTGGTGGAACTCCAGCGCCTGGCAGAAGGCCAGGCAGTGCTGCCGTATCTGCAGGCCGAGGCCGGGTGCGGGCGCCGGTCCGCCGGTGTCGCGGTGCGCGGCCCGCGCCGCGAAGTGCGCCTCGACCTCGGCGCGTACGTGGCGCAGTTGGGCGCGCAGCCAGACGTGCACCTCGAGGAGCTTGTCGGCGAGGCTGCTGACCTCGGCCGGCCCCTCCCCCGCCGCCGGGTCGTGGCGCTCGAGGACGACCACCGGGAGGGTCCGCGCCGTTGCCGCCTGGTACGTCGCGTACCCGG
Source organism: Streptomyces sp. NPDC046866 (assembly GCF_040704625.1). Lineage (NCBI taxonomy): Bacteria > Bacillati > Actinomycetota > Actinomycetes > Kitasatosporales > Streptomycetaceae > Streptomyces > Streptomyces sp. NPDC046866. The sequence continues at coordinate 11,883 of NZ_JBEYXN010000010.1, read as the reverse complement.
GCGCGGCGGCGACGGCGTACGCGAACAGCCTGTCGCGGCGCTCGCCTTCGGCGGGGACGGCGATGGCCTGGAACGTCTCCTTCCCGGTCTCGACGCCCACGACGGGGTGGGCGAGCAGGTTGTGGTACCAGGCGGGGTGGCGGGGCGCGCCGAGGTTGGAGCCGATGACCAGCAGTCCGTCCTCGTGCGGCAGGTAGCCGAGCGGAGTGGTGTGCGCGGCACCGGACTTGGCACCGGTGGTGGTGAGCAGCAGCAGGTCGCTGCCCTCGAAGGGGCCGCCGACCTTGCCGCCGTTGGCGCGGAACTCGTCGATGACCCATTGGTTGAAGGGCGTGGGCGTGGACGCCTGCGCGGATGCGGGCGCGGATGCGGGCGTGGGTGTGGTCATGGGAAGTCTGGTCTCCCTGGAGCGCGGTGCAAGGGGTGAAGGCGTGAAGGGGCGCGCCGGGCGGTACGGATGCGCCGACGGCGGGGCGGCGCAGGGGGCGCGAGGGCGCCGGTGCGTCGCCGGAGGGTCAGGCGTTGCCCGTGAGGAAAGGACTCATTCGTCGTCCCTGGTGAAGGGTGGTCGCCCGATCGCCGGCCGGCCCAGATCTCTTTGGCCGGCGCCACGCGCCACACCAGGCATTAAACGATCACCCGTGCGCGCTGTCAACGCGCCGCGGTACCGCGGTCAGTGGCGGACCAGGCAGAACGGGTGGCCCGCCGGGTCGGCGTAGACCCGCCAGTCCCCGGTGTCGGGACGGGCGTCGAGGAGGGTGGCGCCGCGGGCCAGTGCCCGCTCGTGGGCGCGGTCGAGGTCCGGGACGCCGAAGTCGAGGTGGAACTGCTGCGGGCGGTCGGGGTCCGGCCACTGCGGCGGCCGGTGGTCCGCCACCCGCTGGAAGGCCAGGACGGGGCCGGACGGCGTGTGCAGCGTCGCCCACTCCTCGTCGACGGACCACCGCGGGTCGGGGCGGTTCACGGTGCCGCCCACCACGGATCGGTAGAACGCGGCGAGGAGCAGCGGGTCGGGGCAGTCCAGGACCACGCACTGGAGCTCGGCGGCCAAGGGCGCGGCGTCCGGTTCCGCGGGGTCGGCCGGGGCGGACGCTCCGTCCGGCCCCGCGGCTTCCGCCGGGGCCAGGGCCGCGTTGAGCATCCGGCGTGCCGCGGCGGCCAGTTCGGCGCGGTCCGGGACCGGGCGGGAGCGGGCGAGGGCGCCGACCAGCCGGTCGTAGAGGAGTCCGTCGGTCCAGGCGACCAGCAGTTCGGCGGCCTCCCGGGGCCGTTGCGCGCCCAGCGCGGCGAGGATGCCGGCGGCCCGGTCACGGGCGGCCCGGCCCGCGCGGCGGAACTCCGGCTCCAGCTCCGGGTTCCGCGAGGCCTCCAGGCTGAGTTCGAAGCGGGCCAGCTGCCGGGCCCGCCCGCCGGTCAGCCACCGGTGCAGCAGGGCGGCCAGGGCGGCCGCGACCGCGTCCCGGTCGGCGGCTGCGGGGCGGTCGTCGCCCTCGTAGTCCGCCAGGTCCAGCTCGGCGAGCCGCTGGTAGCAGGCCCCGATCAGGGCGGTCCTCGTGCGGAAGTAGTACGAGGTGCTGCCGGCCGGGAGCTGCGCCGCGCCGTCGACGGCCCGGTGGGTGAGCCCGCGCAGTCCGGCGGTGGCGACCAGGTCGATCGCGGTGTCGGCGATCAGCGTCCTGCGGTCGGTGGGCCCCCCTCCCCCGGTGCGTGCGGTGCGCGGTTCTTCTGCTTCGCCGGGGCGGCCGGCTCCGGGGGTGGCAGGGCTGGACATGCCTCCACTCTACAGCTGTAGAGTGAGGTACGACCCTCTACGGATGTAGAGGGTCGTGGGCGAGCGAACGAACGGAGTGGGTCATGTCCCAGCGTCATGCGGTCGTGGCGGGTGCGGGAATCGGTGGGCTCACCGCGGCGGTGGCCCTGCACCGCCGCGGCTGGCGGGTCACCGTGTGCGAGCGGACCGCGGGGCCGTCCGCCGCCGGCGCGGGGATCGTCCTCGCCCCCAACGCCCTGCGCGCCTTCGACGCGATCGGCTTCGACCCCGGGCGCGTCGCGGGCCGCGCCGTCCCCGCCGCCATGGGGCTGCGCCGGCCCGGCGGCCGCTGGCTCAGCCGCGCCGACACCGCCGCCCTGACCGCCCGCTACGGCCGGCCACCGCTCGCCGTCCACCGCGCCGCCCTCGCCGCCGGCCTGGCCGCCGAGCTGCCCGCGGGCACGATCCGGTACGGGGTCGCGGTCACCGCCGTCGACCGCGCCGACACCGCACCCGTGGTCCGCACCGCGGGCGGGGACCTCACCGCCGACGTGGTGCTCGCCGCCGACGGCATCAACAGCCCGATCCGCCGCGGCCACTTCCCCGGCCACCCCGGCCTGCGCCACAGCGGGGAGACCGCCTGGCGCACGGTGCTGCCGGCCGAGGTCCTGTCCGGCGTCCTCGCCGCGCCGCCGGAGGCCGCCGAGACCTGGGGCCGCGGCGAGCGCTTCGGCATCGTGCCGCTCGGCGACGGCAGCGTGTACCTGTACGCCACCGCCGTGGTCCCGCAGGGCCACCGCCCGCCCGACGTGCGGGCCGAACTGCTGCGCCGCTACGGCACCTGGCACGACCCCGTCCCCGCGCTCGTCGAGCTGATCGACCCGGCGGCCGTCCTGCGGCACGACCTGTTCGACCTGGCCGCCCCGCTCCCCCGCCACCACCGCGGCAGGCTCGCCTGGCTCGGCGACGCCGCCCACGCCATGACGCCCAACCTCGGGCAGGGCGGCTGCCAGGCCGTCGAGGACGCCGTGGTCCTCGCTCACCTGCTGGACGGGGCCGACGTACCCGCAGCCCTGGCCGCCTACAGCGCCGCCCGCTGCGCCCGTACGGACGCCATCCGGGTCCGGGCGTACCGCGCCGGACGGGTGGCCGCCCTCTCCCATCCCCTCGCGGTGGCCCTGCGCGACCTCGCGATCCGGGCCACCCCGGCGCGCGCCGCGCACCGCGCCCTGGACGACCTGTTCAACGGATTCACCCTTCCGGGCGAGCCGGTCCCGGCATAAAGCGCCCCGCGCCGCGGTTGACGCCCATCGGCATCCGGTTCGTCGACCGTTCGACCCCCGCAGCGCAAGGAGGCCCGCATGACCACCGCCGAGAACGCAGACGGCGCAGACGGCGCAGACACCGCCGGCATCGACTGGGACAACCCCAGGGACCCGAAGCCGGGCTGGCAGCTCGACCACCTCCGGCAGTACGTCGACTCGGGCGGCACCGAGGGGCTCACCTGGCAGGGCGCCCGGGTGCTGCTGCTCACCACCCTCGGCCGGGTCTCCGGCACCCCCGTGCGGACCCCGCTGTTCTACGGCGAGGCCGACGGCCGCTACCTGCTGGTGGCCTCCAAGGGCGGTGCGGACGAACACCCGCTGTGGTACCGGAACCTGACGGCCCATCCGGAGGTGCGCATCCAGGTCGGCCCGAGGATCATGCAGGCCACCGCCCGTACGGCGACGGCCGAGGAGCGCGCCGCGTACTGGCCCGTCATGGTGGGGCACTGGCCCGCGTACGACGAGTACCAGAGCAAGACCGACCGCGAGATCCCGCTCGTGGTGATCGAACCCGCCGGATAGCGCCGGGCCGGCGGCGCGGGGCCCTCAGCGGCCCAGCGCCGCCATCGCCGCGTTGTGGCCGGGGATGCCGCTGACGCCGCCCCCGCGCACCGCGCCCGCCCCGCACAGCAGGATGTTGGGGTACGCGGTCTCCACGCCCCACCGGCCGGGAACGCCGTCCCCGCCCCCGGCCCCGTCCGCGTACGGCCAGGACAGGTCGCGGTGGAAGATGTGCCCGCCGGGCAGGCGCAGTTCGCGTTCCAGGTCCAGCGGGGTCTTGGCCTCGATGCAGGGCCGCCCGTCCGCGTCGAAGGCCAGGCAGTCGGTGAGGGGTTCGGCGAGGTGGGCGTCGAGCTGGGCGAGGGTGGCGGTCAGCAGCACCTCGCGCGCGCCCTGGTTGTCCTTCTCGAACAGGCGCGCCGGCGTGTGCAGTCCGAACAGGGTGAGCGTCTGGTAGCCCTGCTCGACCAGCTCCGGCCCGAGGATCGAGGGGTCCGTCAGCGAGTGGCAGTAGATCTCCGAGGGCGGTACGGAGGGCAGTTCGCCGGCGGCGGCCTCGGCGTGGGCCCGCGCGAGCTCCGCGTACCCCTCGGCGATGTGGAAGGTGCCGCCGAACGCCTCCCGCGGGTCCACCGAGGTGTCCCGCAGCCGGGGCAGCCGCCGCAGCAGCATGTTCACCTTGAGCTGCGCCCCCTCGGGGGCGGGCAGCGCCGGCTCCTCGCCGAGCAGCTCGGCCAGTGCCCGCGGGGAGGCGCCGACGAGCACGTTCCGGCCGACGACCCGCCCTTCGCCGGCCGCCGTACGGTAGGCCACCTCGGCGGGGGCGCCGCTGCCGTCGGTGTCGATCCGCAGCACCTCGTGCCCGGTGGCGATGTGCGCGCCGGCCGCCCGCGCCGCCTCGGCCAGCGCCCCGGTGAGCGCGCCCATGCCGCCGACGGGGACGTCCCAGTCGCCCGTGCCGCCGCCGATGACGTGGTAGAGGAAGCAGCGGTTCTGCACCAGCGACGGGTCGTGCGCGTCGGCGAACGTGCCGATCAGGCCGTCGGTGAGGACCACGCCCCGGACCAGGTCGTCGTCGAAGTGCTCCTCGATCGCCCGCCCGACGGGCTCCTCGAACAGCATCCGCCAGGCCGCCTCGTCGTCGATGCGCGAGCGCAGCTCCGCCCGCGTCGGCAGCGGCTCGGTGAGGGTGGGGAAGACCTTGCCGGCGAGCCGCCCGGTCCTGCCGTAGAAGGCCCGCCAGCTGTCGTACTCGCGCTGCGAGCCGGTGAGCCGGGCGAAGGACTCCCGGGTGCGGGCCTCGTCGCCGCCGACGAGGAGCCCGCCGGGGCGGCCGCCGCGCTCGACGGGCGTGTACGAGGAGACGGCGCGCTTGCGGACGGCGAAGCGCAGGCCCAGGTCGCGCACGATCTTGGCGGGGAGGAGGGAGACGAGGTAGGAGTAGCGCGAGAGCCGGGCCTCGACGCCGGCGAAGGGGCGGGTGGAGACCGCGGCCCCGCCGGTGGTGGCGAGGCGTTCCAGGAGCAGGACCGAGCGGCCCGCCCGGGCCAGGTACGCGGCGGCGACCAGGCCGTTGTGCCCGCCGCCCACGATCACCGCGTCGTACACGTCGCGGTGCGGGGGCCGGTCCGCGCGCCGGTGCGCGCCCCGCCCCGTACCGCGCTCTCCGCGTTCGCCGTCCGGTGCCGTGTCCCGCTCTGTGTCCCGCTGCGCGTCCCGCCCGAAGCTGGTCATGGCTCTTGGTAGCACACCTGGCCGAGCCGCTCCAGACAGTACGCCTCGTCGGCGTGGGCCGCGACCGTGTCGGGATGCTCGTCGCCGAGGGAGCGCTCGCGGATTCCGGCGAGCTCCCGGTAGACCGGCAGGGCCTCGTCCCAGCGGCCCAGCCGGCCGAGCCCGACGGCGACTTCGCGGCGGCTGACCAGGGTGTCGGGATGTTCGGCCCCGAGGGCCGCGGCGCGGGCGGCGGCGACCTGCCGGGCCTCGGCGACCGCCTCCTCCCAGCGGTCGAGGCGGCCGAGGTTGACGCCGAGGACGTGCCGGGCGCGCAGCGTCTCGGGGTCGGCGGCCCCGTACGCCCGGGTGCGGTCGCGGACCAGGCCCCGGAACAGGTCCAGGGCCTGGGAGGCACGGCCGCTGCGGCCGAGCGCGATGCCCACCTCGTAGCGGGCGGCGAGGGTGTCGGGATGGTCGCGGCCGAGGACGCGTTCCCGTACGGCGGCGACCTCGCGGAAGCCCTCGAGGGCCTCCTCCCAGCGTTCGAGGCGTCCCAGCGCGTACGCCGCCTCGTAGCGGGTCAGCAGCGTGTCCGGGTGCTCGGCGCCCAGGACGACCGCCCGGTCCGCGGCGGTCTCGGCGGCGGCGTGGTGGGCCTCGGCGTGCCGCCCCAGCGCTCCGAGGGCGCAGGCCAGGTTGTGACGGCAGTGCAGGGTGTCGCGGTGGAGCGGGCCCATGCTGCGCTCGCGGCCGACGAGCACCGCGCGGTACAGGTCGTAGGCCTCCTGGTGGCGGCCGAGCCGGCCCAGTTCGTACGCCGCCTCCTGACGGGCGGCGAGGGTGTCGGGGTGGTCGGCGCCGAGGAGGCGGGTGCGTCCGTGGGCGACGGCCTCGTAGGTGGCCAGCGCCTCCTCGGGGCGGCCGGCCCGGCTGAGCGCGAAGGCCCGGGCGTGGCCGGCGGCGAGCGCGGCGGCGGAGCCGGTGTCGGAGTCGAAGCCGGCGGCACCGAGCGCGTCGAGCCCCGTGCCGATGCCCATGCCGGTGCCGGGGCCGGGTCCGGAGCCGTGGAAGCCGCTGGCGTACGGCACCCCGTACGGGGCGGTGAGCCGCGGGTCCTCCGACGCGGCGGGGCGCAGGATCCGCTGGCCGCCGCTCGTCCAGGAGCCGGTGAGCACGGCCCATTCGCCGCTCGCGGGGCGGGCCTCGATGCCCGCCTTGCGGCCGGCGGTCATGCCCCGGGCCCACGCGGGCAGCGGGGCCGGGACGCCGCCCGCCGCGGTGTGGCCGACGGCAACGCGGGCCTCGACGAGCCGGCGGTGCAGGTCGCGGGCGTCGCCCGGGCGGTCCTCGGGACGCTTGGCCAGCAGGTCCAGGATCAGCTGCTCGATGTACTCGGGCAGCTCGGGGCGGTGCCGGCGCGGCGGCACGGGCGTGTTGTCGCGGTGTCCGACCAGCACGGACCAGGAGTCGCCGAGGTCGAAGGGCGGGGCGCCGGTGGCGATCTCGTACAGGACGCAGCCGAGGGAGTAGAGGTCGCTGCGGTGGTCGAGCTCGCCGCCGGCGATCTGCTCGGGCGACATGTAGTGGGGGGTGCCCATGGCCATGCCGCCGCCGGTGAGCTTGGCGGTGAAGCCGATGTCGTGGGCGAGGCGGGCGATGCCGAAGTCGCATATCTTCACCGTGCCGTCGGTGAGCCGCATGATGTTGGCGGGCTTGAGGTCGCGGTGGACGACGCCCTGGTCGTGGGTGTAGCCGAGGGCCGCGGCGAGCTGCTCGGCGATGTCGACGACCACGTCGACGGGGAGCGGGCGGGCCTGGTTCTGCTCCATCAGCTGGCTCAGGTTGCGGCCGTCGAGCAGCTCCATCACCAGGTACAGGGGGCCGCCGGAGGCGCTGTCGTCGCCGAAGTCGTGGACGACGGTGACCCCGCGGTGCTGGAGGGAGGCGGCGACGCGGGCCTCGCGGCGGAAGCGCTCGCGCAGGACCTGGGTGAAGTGGTTGTCCTGCTCGGATCCGAGCGGTTTGAGGCATTTGACGGCAACGTGCCGCCCGAGGGATTCGTCCCGGGCACGCCACACCTCGCCCATGCCGCCGCGCCCGATCAGATCGAGCGACCGGTACCGGCCCTGGATCAGTCTGGACTCCGCCATGTCTTGAAGCCGCCCCCGTTGTCGTGCTACGTCCTACGCCCTCCCCGGCCGGTCCAGTATGGCCGCTGATGTACGCAGTGTGTACGCGGAGGGGCGGCTCCCGGGGCCCATGCGCTGCATCGCTTTCAAGATGTGACCTGGCGGCAGCTGCCAGCGCAGACCTGCGGGAATGCTGCGCAGCAGGGTACCGGTGAGGCGCAGGTGCCGGGTGACGGTGCGCGGGGGCGGTGCGGGCCTGCCGTACAGACGGTGCGCGTACGCGGGCAGGGATCCGTAGGCGAGCGCGGCAACCGGCCGCCACAGCACATTTCGGCCAGGTACGAGGACGGCGGGGACCGGCGGGCGGCGCAGGAACGCGTCCACGGCGCGGGCGTCGGGGCCCCCGGCGAGCTCGGGCCTGACCTTCTCGAAGTAGGCGGCGAGCGCGGCGGTGTCGGCGGGCACGTCGGCCGGGTCGAGGCCGACGAGGCGGGCGCTGACGCGGTTCTCGTCGACGTAGCGGTCGGCCTGGGCGGGGGTGAGGGGGACGCCGGAGCGGAGCAGTACGTGCAGGAAGCTGTCGATCTGGGCGCAGTGCACCCACAGCAGCAGCTCGGGGTCGTCGACCGGGAACCGCTCGCCGGTGCCGGGGTCGGTGGCGGACAGGGACCGGTGGATCCTGCGGACGCGGGCGCCGGCGCGTTCCGCGGCGTCGGTGGTGCCGTAGGTGGCGGTGCCCACGAAGTCGGCGGTGCGCAGCAGCCGGCCCCAGGCGTCCCTGCGGAAGTCGGAGTTCTCCAGGACGGCGCGGACGGCCCGCGGGTGCAGGGCCTGGAGGTAGAGCGCGCGGACGCCGGCGATCCACATGACGGGGTCGCCGTGGCACTGCCAGGTGACGGATGCGGGCCCGTAGAGCCCCGGGTCGCCTCCGCTCATGCCCTGCCTCCCTCATGGCCGCGCCGTGCCCGGCGGCGCGGGCGGGTACGGGTGCTGCGGGTGGTCCGGTTTCGAGCGTGCCACCGCAGGGGCGCCGCGCGCCACGGGGCGTACGCGGAAACGGCGCGCAGGGCGGAGGGCCGAGGCTCGGCGCGGAGCCGGAGCCGGCGCGGAGGCGGAAGGGCGGGAGGAGCCCGCCCGCTTCTCGCGGAACCCGATTGTGCGGTGCACGGCACGGGGGCCGCTTCTCCGCATCCTCGAAAGGGGCTCCTTCCGCACTTTCATGGAAGCACTCCCGGCCGCCGGCCGCCAGAGCCGGAGGAGTTCCGCCTTCCGCATCGTCGCGCTGCCGATAGTCTTTGCCACCGTTCGAGGGCAAGGAGAGCGGGTTGATGGTGGGGGATGCGTTGTCCAGGATGCCGAGGATGCGTCTGGACGAGTTACTCGACGAGCTGCAGGCACGGATCGACGCCGCCCGCGGCACCCGCGACCGGGTCCACAGCCTCCTGGAGGCCGTGGTGTCCGTGGGCCGGGAGCTGGAGCTCTCCCAGGTGCTGCGCCGCATCGTGGAGGCCGGCGCCCTGCTCGTCGACGCCGAGTACGCGGCCCTCGGCGTCATCGGCCCGGACGGCAGGACGCTCTCGCAGTTCCTGACGGTCGGCCTCACCGACGGCGAGATCGCCCGGATCGGCTCGCTGCCGTCCGGCCACGGCCTGCTCGGCGAGGTGATCCGCAACCCGGAGCCGCTGCGCCTGGCCGACCTGGGGGCGCACCCCTCCTCGCACGGCTTCCCCGCCCACCACCCGCCGATGCGGACCTTCCTCGGCGTGCCCATACGGGTGCGGGAGGAGGTGTTCGGCAACCTCTACCTCACCGACAAGCGGGGCGGGCGGGAGTTCGACACCGAGGACGAGTCCGTCATCACGACGCTGTCGGTGGCCGCCGGCGTCGCCATCGACAACGCCCGCCTGTACGAGGGCTCCCAGCGCCAGCAGCACTGGCTGCGGGCCAACGCGGAGGTCACCCGGAGCCTGCTGTCGGGAAGTTCGCGCACCGAGGTGCTCCAGCTGATCGCGCGCCGGGCCCGGGACATCACCGGCGCCCGGGCGGCCGAGATCGCCACGGCGCTGCCCGGAGCCGACGGCCTGCTGGTCGAGGTGGCCACGGGCGCGGACGCCGCAGTCCGGCAGGGGCTGGTCCTGCCCCTCGAGGGCAGCATGGTGGGCGCCGCGCACACCGGGGGCGCACCCGTGGCGAGTTCGCATGCGGCCACGGACCGGCGGTTCCCGGCCGGCGCCCCGCTGCCCGGCGCCGGCGGGCCGGCGGTGGCGGTGCCCCTGGGCACGGGCCGCGGTGCGGACGCCCGCGGCGTGCTCCTGCTGGCCCGGGCCGCCGGCGATCCCGTCTTCAGCGAGGGCGAGCTCGAACCGCTGCTGGCGTTCGCCGGGCAGGCGGCCCTCGCCCTGGAGTTGGCGGACCGGCGGCGGGACGCCGAGCAGATCGCGCTGCTGGAGGAGCGCGACCGGATCGCCCGCGACCTCCACGACCTGGCGATCCAGCGGCTGTTCGCGACCGGCATGACCCTGCAGAGCGCCGCCCGGCTGGTGGAGCACGAGGGTGCGGCGCAGCGCATCGGCCGGGCCGTCGACGACCTCGACGAAACCATCAAGATCATCCGGTCGACCATCTTCGGGCTGCGCACCAAGGACCGGGACGCCGGCACGGGGCTGCGCGCCCGCACGGCGCGCGCGGTCGGCGAGGCCGCCGCCCTGCTCGGGCACCCGCCGCGGCTGAGCATGGAAGGCCTGCTCGACACCGATGTGCCGGCGGACGTCGCCGACCACGCCGTGGCGGTGCTCGGGGAGTTGCTCAGCAACGCCGCCCGGCACTCCCGCGCCACCCGGGTCGGGGTCTCGTTGAAGGCCACCGGGGGCGAGCTCGTCCTCACCGTGTCGGACAACGGCGTCGGCATCCCCGCCCGGGGCCGGCGCAGCGGTCTGGCGAACCTCGCCGAGCGCGCCCGCCGCGTCGGCGGCACCTTCCTGGCCGAGACCCCGGCCGAAGGCGGCAGCCGGCTCACCTGGCGGGCCCCGCTGCACGCGGACGGCCTGCCCCCGGACGGCCCGGACGCCGGTGCCCCTCCACAGCCCGACCCGCGCCCCGACGCCGGGCCGGATCCCGACCCCCGGCCCGGCCCGGACGCGCTGGAGCCCGAACCGGCCCCGGCCCCGCGCCGCTGATCAGCCGGCCCGGACGTCCGCGGCCGGGTCGCGCTCCAGCCGGAAGCCGGTGACCAGGTCCGGCCGGATCCGTACGACGCGGGTGGGCTCCGGCCCCTGCACCCACGGCCGCAGCCGCCGGGCGTACCGGGCGGCGAGCACCGGGTCGGCCACCTCGACGGCGAAGCCGGTGATGACCACGCTCCACCCGAGCCGGGTCCGCGGGTCGAGATCGTCCGTCTCGTACGCGACGACGGCCCCGGACGCCTCGGACGGGGCCGCCAACGCCGCCGGCGCCCCGCCGTCATGCACCCGCAGGACGATCTCCCCGCCGTCCAGCAGGTGGCTGACGGGGCGAACGGCCGGCAGTGCGTGCCGGGTGAACACGACCCGGCCCAGCGGCACCGTCCCGAGCAGCCGCAGCGCCTCCTCGCGTTCCAGCGGCCGCATGAGGCGGCCACCCGAGACGCCCGCAGCGCGCTGCGGCCCGCGCACCGGGCTCACGACCGGTCGCAGTGCAGGACCCGGTCCGCGCCCACCACCCGCAGCGACTTGGCCAGCAGCGGCGGCACGTCCTGGAGCACGAGCTGCGCCCCGGCGCGCGCACAGCGCCGGTGCAGGCGTAGCAGCATCTCGATGCCCGAGCTGTCGCAGAAGGCCAGCCCGGACAGGTCGAGGACCACGTCCCCGCCGCCGTCGGCGACCCGGGTGAGTCTCGGCTCGACGGCCGCGGCCGTGTGCACGTCCAACTCGCCGACCACCGCGACGCCCGCACCCCACTCCTCCCGTACGACCGTCCGGAGCGCGATCAGCGTCCTGCCCATCCGTCTTCTCCCCTCGTCCGCCTCGTTCGCCTCACCCGCCTACCCGGCCACCCCACCACGCACGCGGTTCTCCGCGGTAGGTCCGCACGCCCCGTTTCGGGGGCCGAAGGTCCCGAGGCCGCGGAGCCGTTCCCCTCCCCGCTGTACCGGATATGCGGCTCCGCCGCGTGACGGGACTCCGCCCCGGACCCCGAGCGAGCTGAATTCCGCCCCGCCGGCGTTTGAGGCGCGGGGGCCGGGGCGGAGCCCCGAATCTTTGACGGTTCGGGGCGGAGCCCGGGTTTCGGGAAGGGGCGGGGAGGGGACGGGCTCGCGCAGCGGCAGCGGCAGCACGGCACCCCCGGCCCACGCGGCGGCGGGCTGCTGCGGGGGTCCCGAGGCTGCCCTTCCCCCTCCCACGGCGGCGCGGAAGCGGCGGAGGGACCGGTGAGCTCCGGCTCGCCGACCTGTGCGGCCCCGGGCTCCGGCCCGGCCTGCGCCCGC